>JBGSIR010000065.1:0-12099 GCA_041742415.1 Fimbriimonadaceae bacterium
AGTCGCGCTGGGGGGCAGGGAAGCCAGCCGCCGCTCCGCTGCCGCCGGGCTCTCCGCTTTTGCAGCTGCGCCCAAACCGGCTGCCGGACGGGCCAGAAATGCCTCTAGGCGAGCCGCCGAGCCGGAGCGCCGGATGTCAAAGCCCAGAGCGCGGTCCACCTCGACGCCGTTCTCGTCAAGCATAAAGACAGCCGGAACGACCTCGAATCCCCATGCAAGGCCCAGGCGGCTGTCCGAATCCACCCAGGCCTCAAAGCTGGGCTTGGCGGCTTCGAAATAGGGCCGCGCGGCCTCGGGACCGGCAGTGTCCAAGGCGATGGCCTTCAGGGCAATCTTGCCCTGATTGGCCAGTTGATTCCACTGCTCCCACCCGGGGAGCTGTTCGCGGCAGCCTCACCAACTCGCCCAGGCGAAGACGATGGTCTTGCGCCCCGGCTCGGCAAGCTGACTGGGGTCCGCCAGCACGCGGATGGGGATGGGATTGAGCGCGAGAGCGGCAGCCAGCATGGCCCCAGCTTACACGCTCGCCCAGGCTCCGCCGATCGAGCTGCGCTCCACGGCGTCCAAAACGCGCTGGTTCATCAGGCCGTCGGCAAAGTCCGGGTCCATCTTCTCGCCGGCATCCAATGTCCGCACGGCGTCCACCACCCAGTTGACAAAGGTGTGCTCATAGCCAATGATGTGCGCGGTCGGCCAATAGGCGCTGCACCAGGGGTGCCCGCCTTCGGTGGCCTGAATCAGGCGGAACCCCTGAAGCCCATCGGGGTCCCCGGCGCTGTAGAACTCCAGCTCGTTCATGCGCTCCATGTTGAAGACAATCGAGCCCAGCCGTCCGTTGATTTCGATGCGGTTGTAGTTTTTGCGTCCTTGGCAAAATCGGCTGGCTTCAAAAGTTCCGATGGCGCCGTTGGCGAACTTCGCCATGATCAATGCGGCGTCGTCCACCGTCACCGGCCCTTTTTCGGTGGAGCCCGAAGCCGCGGCGAGGCCGGCGGCGGAGTCGGCCAGCAGGGGGCGCTCGGTGACAAACGTGTGCAGGTGGCCCATCACATCGGTGATCTCGCCCGCCAGGTGCCGCGCGAGGTCAATGGAGTGGCTGCCGATGTCTCCCAGGGAGCCGCTGCCGGCTTTGTCCTTTTGCAGGCGCCACACCAGCGGGAACTCGGGGTCCACGATCCAATCCTGCAGATAATGGCAGCGCACGTGGTGAATCTCGCCCAGGCGGCCGTCGGCGATCATCTGCTTGGCCAGAGCAATGGCGGGCGCTTTGCGGTAGTTGTGAAAGACGCCGTTGTGCGCCCCCGATGCCATCACGGCGGTGTGCATGCGCTCGGCCTCGCCCAGCGTGTTGGCGATGGGCTTCTCACACCAAACGGCCTTGCCGGCCTGGGCGGCGGCGATGGCGATTTCAGGATGGCTGTCTCCGGGGGTGGAGATGTCGATGACGTCGATTTCGGGGTCATCCAGCAGGGTGCGCCAATCGGTGGAGTAGCCCTCCCAGCCCAGGTTTGCGGCGGCTTCGGCCACGGGGCCCTCGGTGCGCCCGCAGATCGTCTTCATGCGGATCTGGCGGGGGAGGTCGAAAAATCGGTTCGCCTGGCGGTAGGCGTTGGAGTGGGCTCGGCCCATGAATTGATATCCCACGAGGCCAATTCCAAGAGGCCGTTTGCTGCTCATGCGGCGGGGTTTACCCGAGGCCGCGGCGGCGTTCGATGGGTTCAGGCCGCTCGGGGCAGCGAAATTGTTTGGGGCGCCGCAGGGGCGATGTCGTCGCGGCAAGCTTCCCGAACGGCGTCGGCGATGCGGTTGAGCGCCTGCTCAAAGAGTTCGCTGTCCTCCCCTTCGCTCGACAGACAGCGCATCAGCAGCTCGTCTGCCTCGTCCACTGTCAGCCAGACCGCAATGCGCCGGCTCTTTGAGTCCATGATTTCTTTGTTGGAAATTGATGCACGGTTGTTCAGGCAAATTGGGAAAAAAAACCTGAACACGAACGAAACCTGGTGGGATTTTGGGCGTTTGAAGGCTTGGAGGAAGCCGAATTCACAAGAAAGCGGGGTGTGAGCCTATCGCTTTTGGGTGAGGGAGGCTATAATCGTCGTGAGGTCAAAAGACAAATGAGCGATAGGACGCGCTCGATTGTTCTGGCGGTTCTCGCATCCGGGGCTACTGTGGCCTTGGGACAGGATGTCCCAACCCCTCAGAAGCCGGCGGAGCAGGCCGTCACAGGGGGCATAGCCACCCTGGATCTCTTGGCGCTTCGTGAAGGCGCCCTCGGAGCCCCGCTCCGGTATGGCGCTGTGGTGCCCGGTTCGGAGGTGATTGACCTCAATGGCCGAACCCTTGCCCGCGGTCGCGAATACACCCTGGACACCGCCACCGGCGTCGTCTATCTCAAGGTCCCTTATAAAGAGGGCGATCGACTTCGGGTTTCCTACCGGCGTGAGCCAGGCAAAGGCGAGACGGGTGAGTTCGGATCAACCCTGGGCTCAAGCGCGCCTTCATTCACCCTGAACATCGCAAAGGGGGCCAACGCCATTGTCGGCCTCGGCGTCACCGAGCGTCTTGGTGAAGGCGAAACATACACCAGCCAGATTTTTGGCCTGCAAAACGATTTTGCTCTTGCCAGCGGCCTCTCGCTGCGCGGAGCCACCTTCAGCGGCGAGCGCCGGCGGGCGCAGGCGGTTGGCCTCCTCGGTGAGCAGACAGCCGGCTCCAGGCTTGAGGAGGGCGAAGGCCGCGCCTTCGTGCAGACCCTCTCGGGCAACCTTTTTGGCGGCAAAATCCGCGCTTACCATCAAGATGTTGAAACCCGGTTCGCCGGCTTCAGCAGTCTTCAAGCCGCTGGATTCTCGGCCGATGAAGCCGCGAAGTTCAAGCGGGAGGCGGGCCTCAAGCGCTCCGAGCTGAGCCTTTCAGATATTCCCGTCGGCCCCTTTGCCCTCAGCTTCGTCGACGCAACCCTGGATGACGAGAAGGGCTCCATCACCGAGCGCGGATACGGCGTCAAGGGCGCCGGATATCAGGCCGCTTGGTCCACGGTGAAAGTGGACGAGAGCTTTGGACGATTCCAGGATGTTGGCGGCAATGACTGGAAGCAGCTCCGAAACGAAGCCGGCAGCACCCGCGACACGCTGAACGCCCAGGCGAACCTGCTGGGCGGCGAAGCCAAATTCAGTGAGCTCCAAGTGAGCGGCGGGGACGGTCAGGCCGTCGAGAAGAAGTCGTTTGGCTTCAGCGGCAGCGGCGTCAAAGTTGACTGGAACCGCCAGGCCGTGGCCGCCAAGTTCGGCAGCTTCGCGGCTCTGCGCGGCAATGAGTTTGATCTTCGCGAGATTCGGGATGAAGCCGGCATGATCCGAGAGGGGCTTGGCATTCAGGTTGACCGCCTGGCCGGAATGAAGCTTTCACTCGACAGCTCCAGCATCCGTTCGGAAAGCGGCGCCGCCGAATCGCTCGACGCCTCCGCCGCTCGCGGCGCATGGACCTTCCGCCATAGCAAGCGAAACGTCGATGCCGAGTTCAACAAGTTCGGCCAAATCGGCGGGTCTGCTCAAGGCATGGCGCAGGGCATGCTCGGCATTACCGCCGAGACGAACCAGGCGACGAACCACGATTTGGCGGCCCTCAGCCGCTCGACTGGCCTGGAGCGAAGCTCGATGGAGCTGGTCAACTCGCCCAGCAAGGACGAGGAGATCAAGATGCGCAGCATGTCGGTCTCCGATGGAGAATCCGGCCTGCGGCTGGACCAGTTCTCCCTGCGGCGCACCGGCCTGAAATTCTCCTATCGCGGCCAGCGCACCGACGAAGACTTCAGCGCCATCTCCAAGCTGATGCCCACCGAGCAGCAGGCCCTCGGGGCCCATGCCGGGCTCAAGAAATCCGACTGGATGCTGGAGGCCGAGGGCATTGAACTGAGCTGGATGGACGCGGCCGACCCGACCGGAGCCGCTCTCCGCCGCATCGCCCGCATCAAGCGGCCCGGCCTCAACGTCAACTTTTCTCAGCGATCCGTCGGAGAAGACTTCGTCTCCGTCTCCAGCCTTCCCGATCCCGAGCAGAAAATGCTCCACGCCATGGTTGGCTGGACCCACACTGAAGGCGACATGAACTGGTCGCCGCTTGCCAACATGCGAGTCGAAGGCCAGTTGATGAGCGGGGAGCGTGAGGCCACTGGCGAAGTTGCCCGGCTCGTGCGTGGCGCCTTCCAGTGGAAGGTCACAGACGCCACCGAGCTTAAGGTGTCTCAGGTTGACCGCGACCTGAGCCAGGATGGCGACGACCTTCGCTCAGAAGCCCACTTCACCTTTGCGCTGGCTCAGCGCGTTGGCTCGGGAATGCTTACGGTCGGCCAGACGCAGAGCTCCTTCACCGGAACGGACGCTCAAGCTCCTGACGTGCTCACCAATTCGCTGGCCTACGAGACCAAGCTCTCGGAGCGCACCTCGATCAAGACCGAGCAAACCGAATCGCGATTCTCGAACGGCGAGCGCGAAACGGTGAACTCCAACACTCTGCAGCACCAGATCACAGGCCGAACCGGAGTCAGTGTCACCGATGTCCAGGTTCAGCGGCAGGGCGATGAAAATGATCGCGTCATGCGCTCCTATGGCGTGAGCCACGATTTCGGCGGCATCAAGCTCAGCTACAGCCACGTCCGCAACCTCAACCCGGGCCAAAACGACGACCTGCGCACGCAGGTTGGCGTGAGCGAGGGCCAGGCGCAGGGCCTGAGCTTCGGCGGCTCCTACGATCGCCAGCAGTGGGACGATCAACGCCACCGCCACCAGGGTGGATTCACGTTTGCCACGGTCAAGCCCGTGAGCGTCGGATTCCTTGAAGACGTCGCCTTCCAGCTCCGCTTCAACAGCCTGCGAGACCGCTATTCCTGGAACCAGGAAGACAAGTCGGGCCGAATCAGCGCGTCGCTGGGCTCCTCTGGCTTCAGCTTCGACTACCTCAGCCAGATCGCTCCGGGCGATGAGCGCGCTGTGGACCGTTTCTACGGCTTCCAGCTCGATCGCTCTGGAAAGGGCCCGCTTCAGGCGAACCTGAAGTACGGCGTGCGCTCGCTGCCGAAAGAGGACCACACCATGGTCCGTGAATACAGCTTTGCTTTCCGCCCTGCCAAGGGATTCAGCGTGGAGCACGATCTCAGCACCAATGCCCTGAAGGCGCAGAAGAACGTCCTTCTCGGCTCGGTGGCCACGCCGATGCGGACCAACCGCTGGGCGCTGGGCTGGGAGCACGACGCCAATGCCCAGGTCAAGCTCTTCTGGCAGGAAAGCCTCGATGAAGCCCGCGGACACCTTCTCCGCCAGGCTGGCCTCGATTTCACCCTGTTCCGGCAGTCCGGCAGCCCGCTCCAGCTCACCTATGCGTTCGCGCAGAAGGATCTGCGGGGCGATCGCGAGTCCAAGCACACCTTTGGGCTGGCCTTCACCCAGAAGCCCGGACCGAACCAGAGTCTGGCTCTCCAGCTGCAGAACTACAGCTGGGAGCACGTGCGGGAGAATAACTTCCGCGACTGGAATCTGCGGGTCGACTACAGCGTCCGGTTCTAATCCTCAGCCTTGCTGAGGCCGCCGAAGCTGCACCCATCCCGCGTCATCCTCGTCCCGCAGGATGAGCTGAACCCTCTTGCCGGTGAAGGCCGAAAGGTCCATCACCCCAACACCCGATGAGCGCTCATCCAGCGGCACCTGGTCCAGCGCCATCTGGGCGTCAACATCCCAAAGCTCCAAATAGGCTCGGCCCCGCGACTCATACTCAAAGGTCAGCGAGGAGCCAGTCGCCAAGAAGGGAAGGCTTCGCAGGGCGCCCTGAAGGGTGGGCTTGACGGCGCCGGACCCGCTGTCCGCGGTGCTGATCCATCCGCCCAGCAGACTCTTCCAGCGGTAGCTTGAAAGCCCGCCCGAGCGGTACGGCCAATCAAAGGGGTCATCGGTGATGCGGTTGACCAGCCGGGCGGCGCCCACGGTTCGGCCGTTCAGCGAGAGCTGAGCCTCAATTGAGGACGGAGACGCCTCCGGCGAGCCGATCGGCCCGAAGTAGCCCTTGTCGTTGAACTGTGACTTCACCGCCTTTCCGTCGATGGTGAACTCCGCCTGGACCGCAGAAGGGCCGCCCAGCAGCACCGAAGAGGGCACGGCCTCCACGCCCACTTGGCCCCCGTGAATCGCGATGCGGAGCCCCCGGATATCGATCGGCTTAATCACCGCCGCCTCCCGATCTCCGCCCTTGGCCTGCCCGATTCGCACGGTCTCTTGGTCGGTGAAGGGGAAGTGAATCTGGGCCAGTCGGGAGACGGGGCCTTCGGGCGTCATGGCCACTCCATTGAAGCCCACCTGCTCGCCGTTGGCCAGCTCATAGGCGTCGCCGAACCGCTGGTCGGCCAAGGCTGTGTGCGCCAGCAGATAGAGTGGGCCTGAAACAAAGGTGGAAGGCTCCAGCCATTGGCCGGTCTCCAGGTTGATGCCCGAAACCGTTCGGCCATCGAAAACGCTCGGCTTAGGCATGTGGTTGGCCGTCTGCAGGCCAAAGGAGAGCATGCCAAACCCCGACCGCACTCCCGCTGCGCCCAGGCGCAAAAGGGCAGCGTTTTGGGTTCGCTCGCCTTCCAGCATCAGCCGACGGGCGTGGTCAAGGGTCGCCGTGAGCTCGATTTTGTTGGCTCCCATCCCGATGTAGGCCCCGCGAAGGGGAACCCCGTTGGCCCAGGGAAGATTGTCCAGAACCGTGCCGTCGGCAACATCCCACGGCTGCTCTGCGTGGCTCTCATCAGGGGCGGCTGGGAGCTCGGCGAGCAGCGCCTCGGCCTTTGGGCGCAGGTCTTCGTTCAGAAAGGGAAGGGACTCCCTCAGCCAAAAAGCCGTGGCGCCGGGGTCAGGGGCGCCGGCCACAAACGCGGCATCTTTCGAAAACGGAGCGCCCTTGCCGGCGATCAAGAGGCCAGTCAGCTCATGGCCCATTTTTGTCCAGGAGCCTTGCCCAAGGCGGCTGCCCCAGGCCAGCAGGCCGTAAGCCGCGGCTTGGCCGTTCGCGGTCTTGCCCCACGCAATCTGCTCGCCCACCGGGCCGCCGGTCTCCAGTCCGTTCAGGGTCCACCGCCCCCACAGGCGCCGCGATCCTTCTGGAAGGAGGCGGGCCTCATCGGGCTGCAGAGGGTCAATCCCCATCGCGATGATCGGCCGGCACATATAGATCCAAGGCAGGGCTTGAGGCAGGCTGGTGTCGGGCTCGGCCGCCGACAGCGGGTCGGGCGTCAGGTCGAGGCTGATCTGGTAGCTGAGGTCATCGGGAAACTGCACCGGCTCGGCGGCGAGCGGCCCCCAGGCAAAACCGGTTCCATCCTTCACCGCGCTCACCAGCGGCCCGCGCTTCAGCCCCTCCTCCTTCAGCGCGACAAAGGCTTCGTCTTGGTTGATTCGCCCATTCCAAAGCTCAAGCGGGCCATAAACCGCCGTGCCCGATGCTCCGCCCAAGCGGCCGATGCTGGCTTGAACCGGCTGGCCTCCGCGCCACCATTCCAGCGCGGAGGCGGCCTTGAAGCCGTCTGGCTTTTGCATCCGGTAGCTCAGAGTGAACTCGCCATCGCCCTCAGATTCAATGGTCAGGCTCGCGGCCGAGTTGTCTGGCCCATTGCCGGTGAGCTCGGCCTTGCCGGGAGTCACCCGGCACGATTCCCAACGAAACCCGGCGCCCAGTCGGCCCGGGCTTGCGGGGGAGGTCTCCATCCAAGGCTCCTGATCGTCGGGGCGAAACGCCGCGATCCGCCAGGCGCCTGCTTCTAAGGGGAACTGGAGGCGGGCCGGACCCGAGCTCAGCTCGAAGGTGGGCTGGGCGAGAGCAGCGGCGAAGAGGAGCATACAGTTTTTGACGCTTCAAGCTTTGAAAAGCTCTCCTACAGGCGAAGTTGGGCCCATCTTCGGCTATGATGGCGGCACACCTCGGAAAAAGTTTCTATGAATCGAATCCTGACCACTGCCGCCGCCCTGGCCTTGACCGTGTCTGCGCTGGCTCAAGGCTCGCCGCAGACTTCGGCAGCCATGCTCCGCGAGGCCAAATCGAACAGCCAAGCCTCGGCCATCCACCGCGACCTCACCGAGAACGTCGGCGCTCGGGTCACAGGCTCCTATGCCCTCAACCGCGCCATTGATTGGGCCATCGCCAAGTTCAATTCCTTCGGCATTTCGAATGCCCGCAAGGAGCAATGGGGCGAGACGCCGACCGGCTTTGACCGCGGCTCGCGCATGAGCTTCAAGATCGTTGAGCCCTTCGAGCGCACCCTCACTTTCAGCACGAACAACTGGACCGTCGGCACCACCGGCCCGGTGCGCGGCCACGTCGCCATGATGCCGGCGACCGAGCTCGAGCTCAATGCGAACAAGTCAAAGTATCGCGGCGCCTACATCCTGATGCCCCAGGTGATGGGCATGGGCGGCGCCCGCATGCGCACCTTCAGCGACCTGGACAAGATGATGGACGAAGCCGGGATCGCCGGGCGAGTCTTCCACTCGGGCACCGACCTGGTCTGGACCAGCGGCACCTGGCGCGACTACACCGACGAAACCCGCC
Source organism: Fimbriimonadaceae bacterium (assembly GCA_041742415.1). Classification (GTDB taxonomy): domain Bacteria; phylum Armatimonadota; class Fimbriimonadia; order Fimbriimonadales; family Fimbriimonadaceae; genus JBGSIR01. The sequence goes on from JBGSIR010000065.1 coordinate 8,575, forward strand.
CCAAGACGCCGATGATCGTTGTCACCAAGAATGACTACAACGTTCTGCGGTTCAACATGCGGCAAAATCCAAGCTTCCGCATCGAAGCCGACATCGAAAATATCTTCCACGACAAGCCGATGACGCAGTACAACGTCATCGCCGAGATCAAGGGATCCGAGAAGCCGGATGAGATCATCATTGTCTGCGGCCACCTTGATTCCTGGAACGGCCCCGGCAGCCAAGGCGCCAGCGATAACGGCACCGGCACTTCCGCCACCCTCGAAGCCGCCCGGCTGCTCATGAAGTCCGGCGCCAAGCCCAAGCGCACTATCCGGTTCATCCTCTGGACCGGCGAGGAGCAGGGCCTGCTTGGCAGCACCGCCTACGTCAACGCTCTTGGAGCCGACGTCAACAAGATCAGCGCCGTGCTGAACGAAGACAGCGGCCAGAACTGGCAGGCGGCCATCGCCGGACTGCCCGAGATGATGCCGATGCTGAACCAAGCCGCCGAGCACCTGAAGGACGCCTGGCCCGACATGCCCTTTGCCCCGCGCGAAGTGCAGCGCTTCCCGCGCTCTGGCAGCGACCACGTGCCCTTCATCGCCAAGGGCGTGCCCGGGTTCTTCATGGTCAAGGGCGGCAATCTCAGCTACCGCCGCGTCTGGCACACCCAAAACGACCACTGGTCCGAAGTGCCGCCGCAGAACCTGATGCAGATGAGCGGCAACATGGCGGTGCTGGCCTATAACCTGGCCTGTGCCGACGAAATGGTGCCCCGCCTGGACATGGCCCGCACCAGCGCCGAGCTTGAAATGGTCGGCGGATGGTTCGACGAGCACGACCACCCCCACGCGGGCTGCGGAATTCACATGGAGTTCCTTTTCCAGCTCAGCCGCGGCATTTTGCCGTAAACTGCGCCCACTGGCCGCTCAGCCCGGTTTGGGTTGGGCGGCTGGGCGAGTGGCGGAATTGGCAGACGCCCTGGATTTAGGTTCCAGTGTCGCAAGACGTGGGGGTTCGAGTCCCCCCTCGCCCACCAATAATCAAATCGCAAGGTCTAGGGGTAAGTCCGAAATATCTCTCAGGCGCTTGCCCTCCACCATGATTTGGACAAGATCATAAGCGCTGTGATCAGACACTGCCTTTGTCGCCTCAATCAGCTCCGGCAATGCTATGTGATACACGCAGTCCAAGTCACCGGTGCCAAGAGCTAGAGACGATATACGAGAAGGCATTGGCTCCCCAGTAACACCGACGATATGAGGCAAGCTCCCTTTCCTGTTCCTAATCATATTTAGGGCTTCAGATTTGGCGTTCTGAGCTCGATCAGATCGCAAAGTCCATTTGCAGGAAATGCTGGCATGCAGTAAAGGCATGGGATCAGCAAAGTTACCCGCCCGTAGAGGCGACTTGGTAGCCACTGAATTGCAAACTATACTGCCTGGAGAGTTAATTGCCGTATCGGGCTCTGGTAGTCTCGCAATGACGATATCAGGTGCGATCAAATAGTCAGAGCCCAATGCTGCCTGGAGAGAAGGATTGTCCTCTGCAAGTTCAGCAATCTCAGCAAGATGGGCGAACTGATCATAACGAGCAATAAGCGCTTTCTTCTTTGATCCAATTTTCTCAACAACCCAATGACCGGGGCGGAGGTGGTTTAGTTGGAGAAATGTACTTTCCAGGAAGTCGCGAATTGCCGCTTCAAATTTTGCTCCGGTAGTCTGACCTGGCAATCTTTCACTTTCTGTAGATTCAGGTAAGGCCCTCACGATATGTCGTGCAATCGCCAGACTAGCGGAGCTATCCTTGTCGGCATTTGTTGCTCTGCCCTCACTGTCAAGCGTAAGAATTGTGCCGCGCAGCTTGGAGTGCAGCCGCTCTCTTTCTAATTTGATCAAACTGTCGCTCATGAGTTACTCAACGCAAGCCGAATCCTTTCTGCTACTGCCTTTGCTAGTGGTGGAGGAAAGGCGTTTCCAACCTGTCGGTAGGCTGTAGTCTTCCGGCCATGGAACATCCAGTCATCGGGAAAGCCTTGAATTCGGGCAACCATCCTAACAGTAAGCAAGGGCATGCCTACATGGTCTGGTCCGGGAGGGTCGTTTCCAACTAGCTTTCCGTTAACGCCAAGGGCCGCCCAAGCGTTACGAGCTCCAGTTGGCCCTAAGTCAGGTCCGCCATGCTTCTTTGAACCGCCGACGATGGTAGGTGCAAGGCCAATAGCCTCATTTGCCCACTGATTAGCGTCCGGCCAGCCGTCGGATGCCATCAAGTCTTTCAGAAGTTGCCCGACGCTTGGTGGGCGAACTCCACTGGGTTCAGGCCATGCAAACTTTTCGTTCCAGCGAGGTCGAAGTGCCACGAAAAGCACCCTTGCTCTATTTTGCGACACGCCAAAATCGTGGGCGTTCAGAAGTTTCCAATGCGTTTGATATCCAAGTGATTCAACTTTTTGATTGATTCTTTCCCTGTAATCTTCGAATGCAGAATCAAGCAGGCCTCGAACGTTTTCGATCATTATTGCTTGTGGTCGAATTTCATCTGCTAGCCTGATAAGTGCTGGGAATAGATTGCGCTCATCGTCCTCTCCAAGCTGCTTTCCCGCCCTGCTGAATGGAGGGCATGGCAACCCCCCTGCCAGTAACTCTGTACCGCGGAATGGACGGCCGTCAAACAGATTCATATCTTCATTGAGGACGTTCCAGCTTGGTCGGTTGAGGGTCAGTGTACGACACGCGTCATGATCAATCTCAACGAGCGCGCCGTGGTTGAAGCCAGCTAATTCCAACCCTAATGCTTGACCTCCAGCACCAGCACAAACTTCCAGTGTTGTAAGCCCAGTAGCCAAAGCATCGGCTTCGCTCATTTCCGTGTTCAAATTCAGCGCTGGCTGCACGAAAGATGGTACTTCATAGCTTGCGCGAGGCTCTTCGACCGAGTACTTTGCCATGGCTCCTGGTAGACATATGATACCCTGTCGTGAAGTGAAGACAGAGGATATCAGGGTCAAAGACGACTCAAACAGGCATGCGGATTCGTCGGAGGCTCATTCTTGAGTTCGATTGATGAAGTACTCCGCGAGCATTGGGGGTTTGAGTCGCTAAGGCCGACGCAGGCGCAGGTCGTCGAGGCCGCTCTCGCCGGGCGTGAGGCGCTTGCGGTGATGCCGACGGGGGGAGGGAAGAGCCTTTGCTATCAGCTTCCACCGCTGGTGGAGGGCAGTCTGACCCTGGTCATCTCGCCCCTGATCGCGCTGATGAAGGACCAGGTGGACGGCCTGAGGCTGAATGGAGTGGCGGCGGGAGCGCTGCACAGCGGCATCAGCGAGGAGGAGCAGCGGCGGATCGAAGATCAAGCTTTGGCGGGTGAGCTGAGGCTGCTCTATCTGAGCCCTGAGCGGGCGCTGACCCGGGCGGGGCTCGAACTGGCCAGGCAGCTGCCCGTCAAGCGGCTGGCCATCGACGAGGCTCACGGCATCAGCGGCTGGGGGCACGATTTTCGGCCGGAGTACCGGCGTCTGCGCGAGCTGCGGGCGGCGCTGCC
>JBGSIR010000066.1:0-8406 GCA_041742415.1 Fimbriimonadaceae bacterium
CGCCGCGCGGCAGGCCATCCACACGGTGAGGCGCATTTTTCTGCCTGACGAAGTGATTGTCTGCGGCGGGGTGGGGCTGGCCGACTGGATGGCGCCGGTTCTGGAGCAGGAGGGGGCCCTGCCTTCGCCCTTCAGCGCCGACGCGGGCCTCATGGGCGCCTTGGCCTTGGCCCGGGCCTGGCCGTTCGACAGCGCCTAGCCAGCTTTCGACCTGTGCCACAATTTCGGGCAGAGGTTGTTCGACAAAGATGTCGAAAGCAAAGTCAGCGAACATCAAAGAAGTTGCGCGCGAGGCCGGATGCTCGGTCAGCACCGTGAGCTACGCCCTGAACGGCGGCCCCCGAAGGGTGAGCGCAGAAACCGTGGAGCGGGTGCGCGAGGCGGCCATGCGCGTGGGCTATGAGGCGATTCGCCCGGTCACCCTGCATCGGCGGAGCGTGGCCAAGACCATCGGCGTGATGGGCGGCAGCGGCACGGCGGAAAGGTTTGAGCAGGCCATCATTCGCGGCTTTCTGGGCAGCCTCGCCAGCGCGGCGGCGGGAGAAGGCTATCACCTGCACCTCTTTTGCCCGGTGAGCTATGAGCCCTCGGGGCTGGCAAGCATGGTGCTGCAGGGCGGCTGCGACGGCCTCATTCTCATGGCCCCCTACGGCTTGGATTCGGTGATCGAATCATTGTCGCAGGAGCGCTTTCCCGTGGTGGCCCTCTGCGGGTCGCTCAGCCCGAGCTGCCTGAGCGTGGGCAGCGACAACGAGGGCGGGCTTCGGCAAGCCATGAGCCACCTCATCCGGCTCGGCCACCGCCGCATCGCCTACGTCGAGGGCCGAAAAGACCTCTTTGACGGCGTTGAGCGCGGCCTCGCTTTCCAGCGGCTCGCCAAAGAATTCAAGCTGGAGGTGCGCCCGGAGTGGGTGATCCCGGGATTCTTCACCCGCGAATCCGGCTGGCAGGCGTCGCGAGTGGTCATTGCCATGCATGAGCGGCCAACCGCCATCATCTGCAGCAACGACGAAGAGGCGGAGGGGCTCATTCGCGGCCTCATCGAAACCGGTTTTCGGGTTCCCCAAGACTTCAGCGTGACGGGTTTCGACGATATCGAATTCACCCGGTATACCCAGCCTCGCATCACAACGGTTCGGCAGCGCACCAGCGCCATGGCCAAAGCGGCCGTGGACGTGCTCTGCCAAGCCGTGGCCGGCGGAAAGCCGCCGCGCAGCACCCTGATGTCCACCGAGCTCATCGTTCGCGACTCGACCGCCCCACCCCATTCCTCATGAACGCCCTTGCCGCCGCCGCCCTACTGCTTCAGCCCATGAATTGGATCGCTGACCCCAGCTTTCAGGGCATCGGAACCCAATGGGTGGGGTCGGGGCTGAACGTCACTCGAACGAGTGAACCCGGGATTGCCGCCGTTTCGGACGGCAAGGGGCCCTCGCCGTGGAGCCAGGGGTTTCACGGCGTCATCTCCGCCGCCATTCCCGCGGGCCAGACCGCCGTGCTCCGCGCTCAAGTCCGGGCCGACCGTTCGATGGCGGCAGGCCTCCATCTGGAGCGCAACAGCGAGCCGCACAACAAGATTCTGAGCGCCGCCGTGCAGGCCGGGCCAGAGTGGCAGGACATTCTTGTCGTCGGAGCGACCGGCGAGGGCCTGCCCGCCAATGGCGCCCAGCTTGCGGTGCACCTTGGAACGCAGCCGGGCCGATTTGAGATGCGCGCCGTTTCTCTGGAAGTCACGGCCAACCCGCCCGCCGGCCTGCGCACGCGCTACCGCATTGGCATTCAGCCCGCCCCCGCCGCCTGGCAGCGGGAAGCTCAGAGCCGCATCGAGAAGCACCGCAAAGCAGACCTCAAGGTGAAGGTGATCGACGCCAGCGGCCGGCCGGTGAGCGGCGCCCGCATCAAGACCGAGCAGCTCCGCCACGCCTTCCGATTTGGCACCGCCGTCTCGCCCGACTTTTTGCTGGGCGAGGAGCCCGACAACCGCCGCTACCGCGCCGAGCTGAGCCGCCTCTTCAACACCGCGGTGATGGAGAACGACTTCAAGTGGACCGACTACGCCCGCCCCGAGCTTGCCCAAGTGGCGCTCGACCAGCTGGAGCAGATGGGCTTGGAGCGTCGCGGCCATGTGCTGGTGTGGGGCGGCTGGCGCAACCTGCCCAGCGGCTTTGACCAGCTCCCCGTGCCCGAGCTTCGCGAGCGGATGCTGGACCGTGTCCGCTCGGCGGTGGCCAGCACCAAAGGCCGACTCTACGCCTGGGACGTGGTGAACGAGCCCAACGACAACTGGGACGCCTTTGCCAAAGCCGGCGAAGAGCTGTTCTTTGATGTCTTCCGCACGGCGGGCGCCGCAGACCCCGACCTGCGCCTTGTGCTCAACGACTACAACCTGAGCCAATCTGACACGCACACCACCCGTCTGATCGAGCTGACCAAGCGGCTGCAGGAAGAGGGCGCCCCGGTGCACGCCATCGGCGACCAGGCGCACATGGGCGCCCCGTTCTTTTCGATGTCCCGCGTTTGGGAGATTTGGGATCGAATCCACACAGAGACCGGCCTGCCCATCGAAATCACGGAATTTGACGCCGTTGTTCCCGACGACGGCGAGCACGCGGTCTACGTCCGCGACTTCCTCACCGCCGCCTTTGCCCACCCCGCCATCGACACCTTCATGATCTGGGGCTGGTGGGAGGGCAACCAATGGCGCGGCCCGGACGCCGCCCTTGCGCGGCTAGACTGGACGTCGCGGCCTGCCCTGGATGCTTATGAAGACTTGGTGCTGAACCAGTGGTGGAGCCGTGAGGCCGGGCAATCCGGCCGAGCCGGAGACTGGCGCACGCGCCTCTTCAAAGGCCGCCACCGCGTCACCGTGGAGCGCTACGGCCGCACGGCGTCGGCGGTGGTGGAAGTGGGCAGCGGGCTGGACGAGATCGTGATTCGCCTGGACTAGTCGGTCTTGGTCAGCCTTTGGTATTCCTTAAAGTCCATCGGCGAGATCTGCCGCACAAAGAGCTCGCCTTTGATGCTGTAAACCACCGTGCTCTCGTCGAGGCTTAACCCCGATGCATCTCCTTCCCAGTCATCCTGCCCTGATAAGCTCACTCCTCTCATTGTCTTACGGTCGTAATCGTTTTGACCGGAACTTAGGACCGGAGCCACCATATAATAATCCGGGCTGAAAAATCTCAAGATGAGATTCGGCTCATTCTTGGGCGAGTAGGGCTCCCAAGGATCAAGCCTCCCATACATCAGATTAAAAGTGGCCAACTTTAATTTGGCGCCCCAGACTTTTGGGACTTGATCTTCGGGCCAGGCGGCCAGGACAAGTGTGCCATCCTTGGGCAAGTTCAAGCCGCCGCGAATGTATTTCGTCGACCCGGGAAAGTATCCCAGCTCCAGGGGCTCGTACCCTTGACGGAAGTAGTCGGTCAAACGCCTATTTTCCCTCATGACTCCATCCCGCAGGATCTCATAGACATGCTTGTCTTCGGGATGGACGCCGAAGCCCACATAGGCCGCGATCCCGCCAGGAGCAAACCCGCGGACCGTCATCCGCTCGCTGATGCGCCGCTGCGCGCCCTTCCCATCTTGAGTGCCCATCACATAGTAAGCCATCTGATTATCAGCATCAAGGGCCTTGGATGTGACTTGGATGGAGGCCAGAAAGCAGTATTTGGCCCTTCCGGTCAACTCCCATTCACGGTCACGCATCTCGGTCCACACCGACCAGGCGACATCCGAAATGTTCTCATCCATTTTTAGGTCGCAGATAAAAAAGCTGGGTTGGCCGACCGTGGAGATGATCTCAACTTGGGGGAGTGGGCGGTCAATCAGCGGGGTTTCGGGGTCCACCGGAGGCCGCTGCGACAGAACCGCCACCCACTTTCCATCAGGCGAAAGGAAGGCCTGCTTGACGTGCTTGGCCAGTGACTTCGCAGGACTGACCTGCCACGCCTGGGTATTTGAAGCAATGTATTTGCCGGAAGGGTCCGGAATTTGCGCTGGCAACATGCAAGCCACGCCCAGCACGGCGAGTACAGTCCAATCGCGCATGATGATCACTATACACGCATTTTAATATTTCAAGTCTTTCATCTTCCCATCTTGTCGCCTCTTGCCGCGCTTCCGCCAGCCGCCTGTGAGCGTCAGGTTTGAACCGATTGGCGGCGGCAAGAAGCAGGGGGAGCGCTCTGGCCGCCGGGCATTTGCAATGGCAGTACGAGATCCTGACTCAGCGGAATTAGCCCGCCGAGTCACCGGCCTTGGTCAGCCTTTGATACTCTTTGAAATCCATGGGCGAGATTTGCCGCAAAAAGAGATCGCCCTTGACGCTGTAAATCGCGGCGCTCTCGTCGAGGCTTATAGCCCATATGTCGGGGTCATAGTGCTCCAGCTCGCAGAGCCTCACCCCTACGAGTGCTTGCTGGACAGCATTATTTTGCTGGGGAGACATATTAGAATCGAAAGACCTCCACGGGGCAAGGGCCCAAGCCCCTGAAGAGATGCCCCAGCCAAGGGAGGGCTGAAAGTTTGGCGCTTGGTCTAGTGGATTGATCCCTGATGCATTGAAAACAGCAAATTTCTCGGCGCCTAATTGGCTTTGCGGAACCTCGCCACTGCTGTCAGCCTGCATGACTAAAGCGCCATCTATACGGAGGTTCTTCTGACCGGCATCATCGGAACGCATGGGAATCCAGCCTTGCTGAAAAAGATTCTGGAGAGCCTCATACTCCCTCAGCTTGCCATCGGCCCCGATCGTGAAGACTTTACGATCCTCCGGAGCAGTCATTTCATCTGCCCCAAGGAATGCCGCCAATCTCCCCGGAGCATAAGACCGCACGACCATGGGCTTGCCCCTGGTTTGCACCGGCCTGGAGAATCCCTGATCTCCAAAATTTGTTGCCGTATAGTAGCTCACACTCCTTGTCGCATCAAAGATGGGGTTGGAAACTTGAATAGAGACCAAGAAATTGTTCTTTTCTTTCACCGTAACTCCCCACCGACGATAGGCCCATTCCTTGCTGACACTCCAGTCAACATGCAGCACCGAATCCCTAGCGCCCATGGTGTCGATCAAGAGGCTTGGCTCTCCTGTCGTCGAAAGAATCTGGAGCTGCGGGTCAGGCAGATCCAACTGTTCCACCAAGGGAGTATTGGGGGGCGCCGGCGGTGGAACCGTATGGACGAGCACCCACTTGCCGTCCGGTGAGATGAATGCCTTCTTGACATTCGTGGCAAGCAGTTTTGCTGGTTCGATTTGCCAGGCGTGTGTTGTTGAGGCAGCGTACTTGCCGGCCGGGTCGAGTGTCTGTGCCGAACCTAGGCAAGCGGCGCCCAGCACGGCGAGTGCATTCCAGGCGCGCATGATGCGCACTATACACGTGTTTTCAAATTTTCAAGTGTTTTTCACCCGCCAGGCTTGTCGCGCCACTGCACGCTGCCGTCAGCCATGATGACGGCCGTCCCGAACTCTGTTTGAACGTATCCCAGCTCGGTTTGAGAGGCATTGCTGGCGTTGATGCTTTGGCCCCCGAGATTTGTCCAATTCACACCCGTGAGAACTTCGGCGTTGCGTGCGTAGGGCATCAAAGCGTCAAGGGACCCTCGGTTCGGCAGCAGGCCGTCGTAGTCAGCCGCATAGATCTGCACGGCCATCCCCGCATTGCGGGCGGCGATCATGGCGGCCTTTTTCACAGCCTCTTTGCGGAGGGCCTGATAAGCGGCAAAGTCCATGTCCTCAACTCGCCTAAGAAAGAGAACTGCGTCCGAAATGTAGATCGCCGCGCTTCGATTCTCGCTGAGCTGAGCCCAAGTGGCGTCTTCGCTCAGCACAGCCCTTTTCTCAGCCCTTCCCGAACTCGGCTGAAGCTGTGCCCGGCCAATGCCGCTGCTGGAGTCAAAGGAGAGCTCCAGCCTGTCCTCATCTTCGACCTCTGGCTCCCAGTCGACGAGCTGGCCGGCGGCCAAATCAACTCTCTTGCGCTCGATGCCGCGAAAGAGAATCAGCTCTCCAGCCGAGCTTGTCTCCCAAGTCGGCCGCCATCCTTGCCGGGCGTAGCCGGTCAGCGCGCCGCTGTCGCTCCACGAGGCGGCCCCCGGCGCAATGATCTTCACATCGCCCGGCTGGCCCTCACGATTCGTCAAGAACGCTGCCAAAGCCCCGGAGCCCATCGGGCGGATTGTCGTTGAGATGGGGAAATGGGCCGATTCTGAAAATCGCCCCGAAGCAATGCTGAGCGCCGAGACGCGCGCCACGCCTTCTTCCATGAGGGTCGGCGAGACAAACTGAAGCGCCAGCATCGTGCTGTCAGCCGAAAAAACGACCCCCGCCACCAGTTCATCGGGCCGAATCTGGCCCAAGGCGGTCTGGACGCCGGTCACGGTGTTGATCAGCACAAGCTCCGAGCCCGGCATGCGCCCGTCCTTCATCGGAGGCCCGAGGGCGGCGAGGACCCATTTTGCATCGGACGAGACAAAGCCCTGGCGCGCTTCGGTGGCCAGCGCCTTGGGCGGCCCGATCTTCCAGGCCATCTTGTCGGTGGCGGCGTACCGCAGGTCCTCCAAAAGGACCGGGTTTTGGGCAGAGCCCAAACCGTATACGGCCAAGGCCGCGGCGCTGATGAATCCCCTCATGCGACTTTATCTTGGCGCAGCCCGTGCACAATGGGAGCATGTTTTTTGCCGCCGCCGTCTATGCCAGCATGTCGGGCATGGATCCGATCTTGGAGCAGGCCGCTGCCGCCCCCGCGCCGATGGAGACGCTGCTCACCCGCTATTCCCAGGACGAGTCGGCGCTCGGCCGCCTTCACCCCCTGAGCTTTGCTCCGGCGAGCCAGGCGCGGTGGCAGAGCTTCTATGATGAGTGGAAGAATCGCCTGCAAAACCTGTCTTTTGAGCCGCTGAGCCGCGACGGAAAGTCCGACTGGGTGCTGCTCAACCGCCGGGTGCAGGCGCGAATCGACGACCTGGCCGCCGAACGAGCCAAGATCGAAGACGCCGCTCCCCTGCTCAAGGGCTGGGACCGCGCGCTGGCGCTAATCAACGAGCGAAAGGAGCGCCGGGCGCCCGAGCCGAAATCGGCCGCCGCGCAGCTCGATCTGCTGCGGAAAGACGCCGAAGAGCTGCGCGAATCCTTCAGAAAAGACCACGGCCACAATCCGCAGAGACTGCGACGCGCCTCTCTCATTTGGATCGAGCTGCGCCGATGGCTGGGCGAATGGCACGGCCACACCAGCGGCTATGACCCCGAATTCACCTGGTGGACCGAGCGCCCCTGGAAGGACACCGACCGCGCCCTCTCCGACCTGATCCAGGCCCTGAAAAAGGCCGCCGCGCCCGAGGGAATGGAGAACCCGGATGACGCCATCATCGGCGACGCGATCGGCCGGGAGGCGCTGCTGCAGCATCTCGACGCCGAGTTCATTGCGTATTCGCCCGAAGAGCTGATCGAAATCGGCAAGCGTGAGGCGGCCTGGTGCGACGAGGAGATGCGAAAGGCCGCCCGCGAGCTGGGCTTTGGCGACGACTGGCGGGCCGCGCTGGAGCATGTCAAGGGCCTCCACGAAGCCCCCGGCGACCAGCCCGACCGCGTGGTCCAGCTCGCCGAAGAGGCCATCGCCTACCTCGAAAAGCACGATCTGCTGACCATTCCGGCGATGGCCAAGGAGGTTTGGCGCATGGAGATGATGAGCGCCGAGCGGCAGAAAGTGTCGCCCTTCTTCCTGGGCGGCGAGCAGATCATCGTGAGCTTCCCCACCCACGAGATGACGCACGAGGAGAAAATGATGAGCCTGCGGGCGAATAACATCCACTTTTCGCGCGCCACCGTACACCACGAGCTGATTCCCGGCCACCAGATGCAGGCCTACACACGCCCGCGCTGGAACTCTCACCGCCGCCCGCTCGACACCCCCTTTTGGGTGGAGGGATGGGCGCTCTATTGGGAGTTCCTGTTCTATAAGCAGGGGTTTATTACGACTCCCGAAGACCGCATCGGCTTCCTCTTTTGGCGCCGGCACCGGGCCGCGCGCATCGTGTTTTCGCTCTCGTTCCACCTCGGCCAGATGACCCCGCAGGAGTGCATCGAGATGCTGGTGAACGACGTGGGCCACGAGCGCAGCACCGCCGAGGGCGAAGTGCGGCGGTCGCTGGCCGGCGACTATCCGCCGCTCTATCAGGCCGCCTACATGCTCGGGGCAATCCAGATGTGGGGGCTGCGGCGCGAGCTGGTGGAGACCGGCAAGATGCCCGAAAAGGAGTTCCACGACCGCGTGCTGCGCGGCGGCAGCATGCCGTTTTCCCTCATCCGGCCGCTGCTGCGCGGCGAGGATTTCGACAAGTCTGGGCCGAAGCCTTGGCGGTTTGATGACGGGCTTTCCGTGGGACGCCCTTGAGGCTGCCCGGGGCCTG
>JBGSIR010000067.1:0-3562 GCA_041742415.1 Fimbriimonadaceae bacterium
CAGCCGCCGTGCTGCTCCTGGACGCCGTGTGGAGTCGCGGCGATGGATCGGAATGGCGGCTCCTTTTGGCCCCTTTCCGCACCCAGGGAACGGGCAGCCTGGCCGGGCCGGTCTCCTTTGACGGCCAAACGTTCAACGCCGGGCAGGCTCGGCACCGCTACCGCTTCGACTCCTACCGCCTCACCTGGCGCAGGCTGTGGAAGAGCGGTCCGAACTCAACTTGGATGACGGGCGCCACGCTGAAGGTGCGGGACGCGGAAGTCGGGCTTTCGCAGGGGGGCACAGTTGGCCTCACGCGCAACACCGGACTTGTTCCGCTGTTCCACGTCTTTGGCCGCGAAGCGCTGGGCGGGCCTTGGAGCTTTGAGTTTCAAGCTGACGCCCTGGCGGCGCCGCAGGGCAGGGCGATCGAGGCTGAGTTCAAGTTCGTGCGGCAGGCCAGCGCGGGGCAAGAGTGGTACTTGGCATTCCGGAGCCTGGAGGGCGGAGCCGACAACGACGAGGTCTTCAGCTTTGCCTGGTTCTCCAGCGCAGCGCTGGGCATTCGCTGGAGCTTTTAGCGCGCCTGTTGAAACCTCGGCCCTGGCTGAACAGTTCTTAGCTTAAGGGAAGGAGCTGAACATGGCTGCGGAATCAGAAAAGAAATGGGGCAAGGCGGCGCACATCATCCCGCTGGCGGTGAACGTGTTCAGCGCTGGCCTGCTTGGATGGGTGGCGGCCGCGGCGCTCTTCTTCACGGTGGGCCGCCGATCGCGCTTTGTGCGTCTGCATGTGGTGCAGGCGATGCTCTTTTCTGTGCTGCTGGCCGTTGTGGCCGGCTTGACTATGGCCGTCGTGCCCTTTCCCTTGAGCCTTCTGCCGGGAGCCGTGCTGTGGCTGGCGGGCATTGGATTCCCGATCTTGGGAGCCTCCCGCGCCGGCAAGGGCCGCGAGATTGCCCTGCCCGTGGCGGGCCGGATTTCCCGCGCATTGGTCCGCTGAGTCCTGGCCCCCGGGAGCCGATTGTCTTCGGGGGGCATTAGAATCGACAAGAGATGAAGCTCAAAGCTTTGATTGCCGCGCTGTCCGGCGGAGCCTTGGGCTTCGGCCATCACGTCCTGATGTCCAACATCAACCCCGGATGAATTTCGTGCCGGCATCCGGAGGTTCCGGTTGCATTTGGCGCGATTATGGGTTTGATCGTCATCTTCACGGGCTCTGAGGCCCCCAAAGCGTGACCCCTGCCGCCGTCTATGTTCACGTTCCGTTTTGCCCCAGCAAGTGCGGCTACTGCGACTTCAACAGCTACGCCCAAAGCGGCCCCATCATGGGGCGCACCACAGATGCGACGCTGAAGCAGGTTGGGCAGTCGCCCTGGCATGGCCGACCGGCGAAGACCGTGTTCTTCGGCGGCGGCACTCCCACCTATTTGGATGAAGCAGACTTGTGCCGGTTGGTGGAGGGCGTTCTGGCCGCCCATCCGCCGGTCGAAGGCGCGGAGGTGACCAGCGAGTGCAACCCGGGCACGGTGGACACCGCCAAGTTTCGCGCTATGCGCCGCTCGGGCTTTAACCGCATCAGCCTGGGCGCTCAGAGCTTCAGCGGCAGCGATCTGCGGATGCTGGGCCGGGTGCATGGCGCCGATGAGACGGTGCAGGCCTACCAGGCCGCCCGCGACGCGGGGTTTGAGAACGTCAGCCTGGACCTAATGTTTGCCCTGCCGGGGCAGTCCCTGGCGGCGTGGCGGCAGCAGCTTCGCGCAGCGCTTGCCCTGAAGCCCGACCACCTGAGCCTCTACTGCCTGACCATCGAGCCCAACACCCGGTTCTATCGGTACCACCGGCGCGGACTGATCGGTCTGCCCGACGTGGATGAGCAGGCGGATATGTTTCTGGCTGCGGTGGAAATGTGCGGCGAGGCGGGGCTGGCGCAGTACGAGATCAGCAACTTCGCCCGGCCCGGCTTCGAATCGCGGCACAACCTCTGCTATTGGCGCGGCGAGGAATACATGGGCTATGGCCCCGGCGCCGTGGGCAGCGGGGAAGGCCCCGAGGGGCGCATCCGCTTCACCAGTCTCAAGTCGCCCGAGCTGTTCTGCGAGGCTGTGGAGCAGGGCCGCAAAGTATGGTTCGACGTGGAGCCGCTGGACGCAGAGACCCTGCAGACCGAGCGCGTCATGCTTGGCCTGCGCCTCAGCGAAGGCATCCCGCTGGACGGCCTGCCCGAAAAGGGTGTGCAGAAGCTGGTGCGGCAGGGCTGGGCCGAAGCCGAAGGCGGGCGGCTGCGCCTGACTCTGGCCGGACGGCTCCTCTGCTCTGAGGCGACCCTTGAGCTGATCTAGCCCTGGTAGCCTGGCTGGGCGAATGAAGATTTGGATGATGGACCTGGCGCGGGAGCAGTGCCCCACGCAGGAGCACCTCAGCGTCTATGCGGAAACGGCGGAAAGGGCGGGATTTGACTCGCTTGGGCTCTACCTTGAGCACCGCTACGCCTTTCGATGCACCCCTTGGGCGCACGGCGTTGGCGTCGTGACTCCGGCTATGGTTCGGCAGCTTCAGGACGACTTTCCAAACCTCCAGATCATCCCGTTCATCAACCTCTTGGGCCACTGGGAGGGCTTTCTCTACACCGAAGAGGGCAAGAAGCACCGCGCCGAGCTATTGAAGGGCCTGCAGGCCAGCGCCTCCTCGCCCGGCTTTATGGAGCTGTGTGAGCAAATGGTCGATGAGGTCATTCAAGACTTCGACTCAAAGATCATCCACATCGGAGGCGACGAGACGGCCCAGCTCGACGCCCACCCCCGCGACAAGGCCCGCGCCGAAGCGCACGAGGGCGATGGGCGCGCCCTGATCTGGGGCTCGCACTTCGGCCCCCTGGCCCAGCGAGTAGTGGACCATGGCCGCCGCCCGGCGGTTTGGGCCGACATGCTGCTCACTCATCCTGAGGCCGCTGGCCATTTGCCGAAGAGCACGCTCCTCTTTGAATGGCAGTACGATAAGGGCATTGCGGAGACGGGAGCGAAGCTCAAGGAGCTTGGGTTTGAGGTCATCGGCTCGCCGACGATCCACGTCTTCAACGCGCTTTGGTGCCATGTGGAGGCCGCCGACCGCAACGTTCGGACGGTCGCGCAGGACGTGAAGGATCTCGGCCTGGCCGGGGTGTGCCTCACTACTTGGGAGTTCGGCCTCTTCGGCTCGCCGGAGACCATTCTGCCCGCCATCGCCGGCGCGGCCCGCATTTGCGACGACCCCGAAGGCGCCCCGCACCTGCTGGAATCGTGGCCGCCGGAGTCACAGGAATGGGCGCGACTCATGGGTGTGGAGCTGCAGGAGCTGGGCGGGCTCTTTGCTTATCCGTCCATCCGGCACCCGCTCAAGGTGCGCCTGCTGCTCACCGGCAATCCCTTTTTGGCCTGGATGCACCACGCCGAAGAGCTTTGCGGCGAGAAGGGAGCCCGGGCGCTGGAGATCATCGACCGGGCCTATGCCTCCACGCAGGACGAAGCCGAGCGAGGCGTCTGCATTTTTGTCCGTTCGGCCATCGAGTTCGTCCAATTTGCCGAAGCCGCGCGGGCCTGCTGGGC
>JBGSIR010000068.1:0-13205 GCA_041742415.1 Fimbriimonadaceae bacterium
GCTTTCGCCCCGGGCCAGCCGCTCCGCCTCGCGCACCGTAAGGCCCTCGCGAAGCACACGCCGGAAAATCTCCGCCTGCCGATGCGGACTGTCGGCCATCAACAGCGCTCTGGCATGGCCCTCACTCAGCTCGCCTTCGGCGATGGCCTCCTGCATCTCCTCAGGCAGTTTGAGCAGCCGAAGCGTGTTGGCGATGGAGGCGCGGCTTTTGCCCACCTTGCGCGCCACTTCCTCCTGCGTCAGGCTGAACTCCTCCATCAGCAGGCGATAGGCGGCAGCCGATTCGATGGAGCTGATGTCCTCGCGCTGGACGTTCTCGATGATCGCCAGCTCCAGCGAGACCTGGGCGCTGGCCGATCGCTCGACCACCGGAACTTCTTTGAGCCCGGCCAGGCGGGCGGCTCTCATGCGCCGCTCGCCGGAGATCAGCTCCCAGCGGCCTTCGGCCACGGCCCTCACCACAAGGGGCTGAAGGATGCCATGCTCGCGGATGCTGGCGGCAAGCTCCTCCAGCGGCTCAGCTTCAAAAGTTTTGCGGGGCTGGCGGGGGTTGGGGCGCAGGTGCTCCAGCGGGATGGTTTTGAGGAGCGCCGGTTCGGCCGCTTCGTCGCCTAGAAGCTGGCTCAGGCCTCTTCCTAGAGCACGGCGCATTCGCTCAGCACCTCCTTCACCAGGCTCTTGTAGGCCAGCGCTCCTCGGCTTTCGGGGAAGAGCTGGATGGCCGGCTGGCCAAATCCGGGAGCCTCGGAGAGCCGCACGTTGCGGGGAATGACGGCTTGGCTCACTTGGCTGCCAAAGTGCTCGCGGGCGTCCTCGGCCACCTGCCGGCTGAGGTTGGTGCGGTCGTCGTGCATGGTCAGCACCACCTTGGCGATGTGCAGGGAAGGGTTGATGCGCCGCTTGACAAGGGAAATGGTCTGCACGAGGTGGCTCAGGCCCTCCAGGGCATAGAATTCGCACTGCAGCGGCACCAGCAGGGCGTCGCTGGCCGCAAGGACGTTGATGGTGAGCAGGCCAAGGCTGGGCGGGGCGTCGATGATGATCCAGTCGTACCGGGCCTTCAGCGGCTCCAAGGCGTCGCGCAGGATCATCTCCTTGCCCACGGCCCCGGCCAAAAGGGGCTCCGCGCCCGCGAGGTCGAGGGTGGCCGGGATCAGGTCCAGGCCGGGCATCACCTGGGTCAGGATGGCTCCGCTGGCGGCGGTCGAGGCGTCGGGGTCGGCGACAAGGGCGTCGAAGACATCATAGAGCCCCGCCTCCAAGTTGGATTTGTCCACCCCGATGCCGGTGGTGGCGTTGCCCTGAGGGTCGGCGTCCACCAGCAGGACGCGGCGGCCTTCGGCGGCCAGCCCCGCGGCCAGATTCACGGAGGTCGTGGTCTTGCCCACGCCCCCTTTTTGGTTCACCACGCCCCAGATCGGCACACCGTGATTATGGCGGGTCCGCCGCCCGCCGCGTCGCTTTTGGCGGGAGCGGCGTTGGTCCTGTGGTTATGCCGATGGCGGGCCGAATCTCGTGGAAAGAGGAGTGAAAAAGCCGCTGCCGCAAAAGCTCTGCGCCGTCTGCGGCCGGCCATTCATTTGGCGAAAGAAGTGGGAGAAGGTGTGGGACGAGGTTCGGTACTGCTCGGAGCGATGCCGGCGGCGCCGGTCAGCCTCGTCCTGAGACCCACTTGGCGTCGGATGCGCCCTGGCTTTTCACTTTGGCGAGCCACTGCGCCCGCATCTCGGGAGTGGATTTCAGCACCCGCCCGAAGCGGGTCACCTTCACCGGCCAGATGCCGCAGAACCAGAAGATCGCCCGCTTGAGCGCCTTGCCGCCTGGGTCGGAGTAGAAGAGCTGCTGGAAGAAAGTGGGGGCGTCCATGGTCATCACGACGCGGCCGGTGCGGCCCTTCAGGAGCTTTTGCCACGAGCCGTCTGGGTTGTACTTGTAGGCCTGTCCCGCGACAAGCAGGCGGGAGAGAAAGCCGTGAAGGATGGCCGGATAGACCCCCCACCAGACCGGAGCAAAGACGGCGACGTGCTTGGCGGACATCAATAGGCTCCGGGCCTCGACCAAGGCGGGCGCTTCGGGCTCTGATTCCATTGTGCGAGGACTGGCGCAGGCGTCAAAGGCTAGGCTGTGGAGCCGGACAAAATGCGCCTCTCCGCCGGCGCCGCGCCAGCCTTCCGCATAAGCCTCGGCCAGAGCCTCGGCCAGCGAGCCGGGCTCTGGATGCCCCACAATGATCATCGCTTTCATCTTGATCCTCTTGGCTGCCTTGAATGTAGGCAGTGCATACATAGTATCATGCAAAGTAGGCAGTGCCCACATGACCCGGGACTCTCAGGAAAATTATCATCACGGAGCGCTGGAGGAAGAGCTGCTGAGCTTGGCCGAACAGCGGCTGAATGAAGGCGGACTGGAGCGCATGAGCCTTCGAGAGCTGGCCCGCCAGGCCAAGGTGAGCCCCAACGCGCCCTATCGCCACTTCGCCAGCAAGGCTGATTTGCTGTCACGCCTGGCGGCGAGGGGGTTTGATCAGCTCGATGAAGCCTGCGCAAAGACGGACGGCAGCATCGACGCCCTCGGGGAGGCGTATGTCGCCTTTGCCCTTGATCGGCCTAATATGTATGGGCTGATGTTTGGCCCGCTCCTGGCAGAGTGCGACCCAGAGGATGCAGATTCACCACTGGCCGTCAGCTCGATGAAGTCCTTTGATCGCATCGTGCAGGCGGCTGGAACCAAGGAGAGAGCCTTGGCCCACTGGGCGCTGGCGCACGGCTGGGTTCAGCTTCAGCTCGCCGGGCTCACCAGCCTTGACCAGCATGGCCCGCTCGGCATCGAACGGCTCCGCAGGCTCTTGCAGGACTGAGCCGGAGCCTTTAGAACTGGAACCCGGCGACGCTGACCTTGCGCCGAACCGGCTTGCGCACCAGGCGCAGGAAGATGTTCCAGGCGATGCGCGCGAGGCGCACGATGGCTTCTATGGTCGCCAGCAGAGTGGCGGCGCGGGAAAGCCAAGAGATGATGCGTGCAATGAACGCCACGATATCTATTTATCGGCTGAGCCCGGCCAAGGTTTCATTCGGCCAGGGAATTTCTCACGCGCAGGGCCGAGCGAAGCAGGGCTTCGGCCTGGTCCAGCGGCCACTGGGTGGCGGCATCGCTCATCGCGGCGGCGGGGTTGGGGTGGACTTCCAGGAAGAGGGCGTCGATGCCCACGGCCATCGCGGCGCGGGTCATGGCGGGGATGGTCTCTCGGGCTCCGCCGGTGGATTCTCCCTGGCCGCCGGGACGCTGGGCGCTGTGGGTGGCGTCGAAGCAGACGGGCCGGCCAAAGCTCCTCATGCGCTCCAGGCCAGGCATGTCCACGATGAGGGTGTTGTAGCCAAAGCTCGTGCCGCGCTCAGTGAGCATGATGCCGCTGGCCTCGCACTCCTCCAGCTTGGTGACGATGTTCTTGGCGTCGTGAGGGGCCAGGAATTGGCCTTTCTTCACGTTCACCGGTCGGCCCGTGGCGGCGCAGGCCACCAGCAGGTCGGTCTGTCGGCAAAGGAAAGCGGGCACTTGAAGGAGGTCCACGGCCTGGCCCACGGCTTCGGCCTGGGAGACATCGTGAACGTCGGTGGTGCAGGGCGCGCCGATGGCTCGGGCGGTCTCCTGAATCATCTTTAGCCCCTCATCCAGCCCCGGCCCGCGCTTGGAATGGATGGAGGTGCGGTTGGCCTTGTCGAAGCTGGCTTTGAAGATGTAGCCAATATCGAGCCGAGCGCAGATTTCGGCCATCGTTTCGGCGACCTGGGTGCAGAGCTCGGCCGATTCGGCCATGCAGGGCCCCGCAATCAGCGTGAGGCGGGGCCCGCCAATGGTCAGATCACCGACGCGAAACGAGTTGACTTCCATTCTGTGCCTGGGCCAGCGCGGCTGCCTCGTTCAGAAAGTCAGCGAACTGCTCGGGCGAGTCGGCCAGGCCCTGGAAGATTTTGACCACTTTTCGGTCAGGGGTCAGGACAACGTAGACGGGGTTCGTGGCGACCTGGGTCAATTCCTGCCTCAGCTTGCCGTTGGCCTTGTCCTCTTCGGTTCCTCGATCGGTGTAGAGTTCAACGGGCACCATGGCCTCGATGAGCGGCTTCACGTTGTCCTTAGGGAAGACGTTCTGCTCCATCTGGCGGCAGTTCACGCAGGTGACGCCGGTGAAGTTGACAAAGAGGAGCTTGTCCTCTGCTTGAGCGGCTTCAAGGCCTTCATCCAGCGTGTGCTTCCAGGCAATGCCGCCAACGCCGGCCGAGCCCGTGTCGGCCATGCCGGGATAGGGCTGGGGAGGGAAGAAAGCGACGAGGCTGCCGAGCGATCCGCCGCGCAGGCCGAGCAGCAGGAAGACGACGCCGACCATGGTCACCGCTCCGATGCCGCGCCGAATCCAGCTTGGCTTGCCGGGGTTCAGCTCGGTGGGCAGGGTGAATGCGCCCAGGAGGTGCAGTCCGGCCAGGGTCAAAAGAGTGACCCAAGTGGCGGTGAAGACCTCGAAGGTGACAATTCCCCAGCCAAAAACGAGGTCGATGTTGGAGATGAACTTCATCGCCGCCATCAGCTCGATGAATCCGAGGAAGATCTTGGTGGTCTGGAGCCAGCTTCCCGAGCGCGGCATCTTCTTCATGGCCTGCGGAAAGAGCGCGAGCAGGAAGAAGGGCAGAGCAAAGGCAACGCTGAAGGCCAGCATGCCGAGGGTGGGGTAGAGGTAGTCGCCTTGGGCGGCGGCGGCCAGAACGGTGCCGGCAAAGGGCACGGTGCAGGTGAAGCTGGTGAGGCTGAACGCCAGGCCCATGAGCAGCGGTGCAATCCACCCGCCTTTCTTCTGCCCGCTCTGAATCTTGTTAATGACGCCGCTGGGGACGGTGATCTCGAAGACCCCGAAAAGGTTGAGGGCCAGGACGATGAACAGGATGGCGAGGAAGCCGTTCAGCCAAGGATTGGCGGCGAGGTCTTGAACCCCGGTGGCGCCAAAAATGGCGGAGACGCCGACGCCGATGCCGGTAAAGGTGCCGATGATGCCCAGGCTGTAGAGCCCGGCGGCCTGGATGCCTTCTTTGCCTTCCTTCTTGCTGAAGAAGCTGACGGTGATGGGGATCATTGGCCAGACGCAGGGCGTGGCCAACGCGGCGATGCCCGCGAGAAAGGCGAAGAGCATGTAGGCCAGCGGGCCCTGCTTTTCGGCGTCATTGATGCGCTGGGCGGTCTCGTCGGTCGCTTCGCCAGTCGGCTCTTCAGCGGCGGGCGGATAGGCTGCCTCGGGTCGCTCAGATTCGGCGGCGGTGGGGATCAGCGCGCCTTCGGGCTGGGCCGGGATTTCGGAAGAGGGCTCCGTGCGATCGGGCCGGGCGGCTCCGGCGGTGAAGCCAATCGTGATTGGAACCTCAAAGTCGCGGGGGTCTTCGCAGACCCGGTCGTCGCAGGCCTGCGACGTGATCTGGACGACCGCCTCGGTGGCCTCCTTGTCTAGGCGAACCGGAAGCGCGAGCGCCACGGCGCCCTTGTACTGCTTCACCCATTGGCCAAAGGCTTTGTCCTCTTTCCAGAACCCGGGGGCCTCGATGATTTCACCAGCGGGTGAAAAGGGTGAGCCATCGGGGAGGTTGACCTGCACGCCGAAGACGGGCTTCCAGTTGACCGGCGCATAGATGCGCCAGCCGTCAATGATTTTGGCCTCGACGATAATCTGGGCGGCCTCTCCGATGCGGACATCGGCGGGCTCCAGGCGAGCGGTCCAGGTGACGGCTCCCTCTTCGGGAGCCTCCTGCGCCAGTGCGGCGGTCCAAGTGAATGCGGCCAGGGCCGCCAGCAGAAGGCGCAGGAGCTTCATGAAATTATTTGAGGGTGACGGGCTGGCTCACGACCATGGAGGTGGGCGCGAAGCAGCTGGTTTCGTTGCAGAGCTGGTAGCTCACTTTCAGGCGGATGGTCTTTCGGCCCTTCGAGGTGGGGGTGCGGACTTCGACGGGGATGACGACCTTGTCTTCGTAGACTGAGGTCATTTCGCCGCCGGCCATTTTGGTCACTCCCTTCGGATAGGTCACCTTGACCATGCGCACGGTCTTGTCGTCCGAGACGACTTTGACCGGGATGTTGTAATCCTTGGCCGGGGGGTTCGGGTAGGCGTGGTGTCCGGCGGGAAGGTCGATGGTGAGCTTGCCCGAGAGCGTGGCGCCTCCGGTGACAGAAGTCTGCGACCAGGCGATGGAGCCCTTGGGCTTGGGGGCCTGAGCGGCGGCCAGGGCCAAGATGGAGATGAATCCGGCGAGAACGAGGGTGCGGGCTTTCATGTCAGTAGGTTGGACGTTTAAGACTGCCTATGGCAATACTAAAAGCGGGCGAGGAGTTTCTCCCCGCCCGTCAATGGTCCCAGATGGTTAGGCTGAGATGCCGAAGAACCGCTTGATGGTATAGACCGTGGTCTGGCGGTGGATCTCGGCGATGGCGCGGGTGAGGGGCACCTCTTTGGGGCAGACCTTGACGCAGTTTTGCGCGTTGCCGCAGTTGGTGATTCCTTCGCCGCTGGTCATCACATCCAGGCGCTCGCCCGTGAGGGTGCTGCCGACGGGATGCAGGTTGAAGAGCAGTGCCTGAGCCACCGCGGCCGGGCCAATGAAGGCGGAGTTCTCGCCCACCTGGGGGCAGGCCTCCATGCAGCAGCCGCAGGTCATGCAGCGGCTCAGGTCATAGCGGAGCTTGCGCACGTTGTCGTCTTGAGTCTCGGCGGCGCCTCGGTCGAAGCTGCCGTCGATGGGCACCCAGGCCTGGACCTTGATGAGGTTGTTGAACATCTGTGAGCGGTCGACAACAAGGTCCCGGATGACGGGGAATTTTCGCATGGGCTCCAGCTCGACTTTGTAGCCTTCGCTGGTCTCCGTGCCCACTTCTTCGATGAGCGCGGTGCAGGCCTGGCGAATCTGGCCGTTGACATACATCGTGCAGCTTCCGCACACCTCTTCGAGGCATGCGGCTTCCCAAGCGGGGGGCGCGACAGACTGTCCCTCGACCGTCTTCGGGTTCTTTCGGACCTCCATCAGGGCCGAAATCACGTTCATTTTGTCGCGGTAGGGGATGGTGAAAGTGTCCCAGTGCCCGGGAGCGTCCTTACCGTGGCTGCCGTCCTGGCGCAGAATCCTGATTTGAAGCGTCTTCTCCATTCAGATGCCGTCCGTCTATTGTACGTGATCGGAGGATGGAGCGGCTCGGACAAGGCATGCCGAAAAATTCTGCGCCCGACAATCTCCGAGCCCACGTGCTCGGCCTCCCCGTCGACTTGGTGGATATGCCCACGGCGGTGGCCAAAATCGTCGCCGGCATTCAGGCGGGTGGATTCGGCCGAGTGTCGACACTGGACTCGCAGGGAGCCTATCTGGCGCAGCACAACGGCGACCTCCGCGTGCACTACGAGCAGAGCAGCCTGGTGACCGCCGACAGCTATGGCGTGGTGTGGGCGCTGAGCCGAAAGGGCCACAAGCAGCCGCGCGTCACCGGAGTGGACCTTGTGGACGCTCTCTGCGCCGCCGCCGCCGAGCACGGGCTGAGCATCTACTTTTTGGGAGCTGCCCCCGGCATGGCCCAGGAGGCCGCCAACCGGCTGGCCGAGCGCTATCCGGGCCTTCGCGTTTCTGGAGTGCGGGATGGATACTTTCGGCCCGACGAGCGCGACGAGGTGGCCCGGCACATTGCCGACTCCAAAACCGACATGCTCTTTGTGGCGATGGGCATCCCCCGCCAGGAGCTGTTCATCACCGAATATTGGACCCGGCTCAATGTCGGCATGGCCGTTGGCGTGGGCGGATCGCTTGATGTTCTGAGCGGCCGAGTGAAGCGGGCGCCCAAGCTCATCCAGGCCCTGCGAGTGGAATGGCTTTGGCGCCTCATCCTCAACCCCCGCAAGCTGCCTAAGGTCATGGCGCTTCCCAAGTTTGCCTGGCGCGTCTTATGGGATAAGTCATGAAGATTTACACAATGACCGGCGACAAGGGCTCGACGGGGCTCATCGGCGGCGTGCGCCTGGCCAAGAGCGAGGCGGTGTTTCACCTCCTGGGCGAGCTGGATGAGCTGAACGCCGCGCTGGGCTGGGCAGCAGTTCACCCAGAATCCCACGACCAGAAGGAAGGCCTTCATCGCAGCCAGCGCATGCTGCTGGAGCTGGGGTCGGTGGTGGCCGGCGCCTCTTCTCATGCCAAGCCGGACGAGGAGTGCATTTGGCTGGAGCAGAGCATCGACGCCTTAACCGCCGCGACGCCTCCGCTCACGCAGTTCATCCTGCCGGGCGGCGGAGAAGCGGCGGCGCGCCTGCACCTAGCCCGAGCCATTTGCCGCCGGGCCGAGCGCCGATTGGCCGAAAGCGCCCAAGCCGAGGCGTGGCTTCCGTGGCTGAATCGGCTTTCGGATTGGCTTTTTTCGGCGGCGCGCGCCAATGCGCACAGCCATGGCTATACTGAAGAAGCATGGTCACCGCAGTCGCCCTAGCCGCCCTCGCTTGCGGTCCGATCCAGGACCGGCCCTCCGCCGCCCAAGTCATGAACCGCATGTTTCTGCGGATGACCGATTTGGAGTCATTTCGTGGCACGATTCGAACCACGGTCACCGACGGAAAAGGAACGCTGGAGATTGTCACGAACGTCCAGAGCCAATCGCCGAGCCTGCTTCGGCTGAGTCAGACGCAGTTTGTGGGCGGTCAGCCTCAGCGAAGCGCGCAGATCATCAGCGACGGCGAGCTTTTCGCCTACACCCCGCCGCAGCGGCTGCTGGATTCCGATCCCAAACTGGTGAACCTGGTTGAGCCAGTGAGCCGAGGCGGCGTCATCGCCACCACTGGGCAGATCTATCAATTCGGCCGCGTGAGCTTCCCCAACCGCCCGGTGCTGCTCGATATCCTCTTTGCCAACACGTCCGATCTGGAGACAGTGATCTATCAGCTCGCCACGGTGACGGACTTGGGCGACGAAACTTATCAGGGCGCCCCGGCCCGCCGGCTCGGCGGAGACTTCCGGCTGCCCGGCGAAGCCGCCACCAAGGGCCGCTGGGAGATGCTGGTGAGGGAAGAGGGCGTGCCGCTGCAGTTTGGCTACCGGCTGGGCTTGGACGGCTCGTTCACCCTGATGACCGGCATTGTCAGCGTGGAAAACGCGGGGGCCTCCAGCAAGGTCGTCCTTCCGGCCAACACCGCGATCCAGGTGGTGGAAGTGTTGGAGCTGGCCGAAAATCCGGCCGTTGACCCAGCGCTCTTCAAGCTTCCTCGGCGTCGCGTGGGCGGAGAGTAGGGGATTTTTGGACGGACCCAAAAAGGGGTTTGGGTCCGGGCATTTTCAAAGGTATATTCGACCCATGAGTCAAAGCTCCACCCCGGAGCGGCTGAGGTTTTGCGATCTCAAGCCGGGCATGAAGGTTCGCATCATTGGGTGCGGTCCGGAGTGTCCGATGACCGACCGTCTCGCCGACCTCGGCCTGACGCCTGGCGCTGAATTTGAAGTGAAGCGCTACGCCCCGTTCGGCGACCCGGTGGAGATTCGTGTGCGCGGATGCAGCCTCTGCCTGCGCGGGCAGGAATCCGACGGCATCGTCGTCGAGCCCATCTAAGGCGCGATCGAATGATCACGGAGCGGCCCTTTACGCTGGCCCTGGTGGGTCGCCCCAACGTCGGAAAGACCACGCTATTCAATGCCCTCACGGGCAGCCGCCAAAAGGTGGCCAACTATGCCGGCGTCACCGTGGAGCGCGCCGAGGGAACCGCCGATGGCGGGCGGCTGAGGGTGGTGGACATCCCAGGCCTCCAGTCCCTGCGGGCTCTCAGCGAGGATGAGCAGGTGGCGCAGGCCGTGCTGATGGGCGGCGATCAGCTCGACGCCGTGGCCGTGGTGCTCGATGCCACCGACCTGGAGCGGTGCCTCTTCCTCTTTTCCCAGGTGGCCGAGACCGGCGTGCCCATGGTGGTGGTGCTCACGATGACCGACCTTGCCGCCAAAGAGGGCGCCCCGGTGAGCCTGGCCGACCTGGAGCGCATGGTGAAGTGCCCGGTCTTTGCGGTGGACGCCGTGAAGGGAACCGGCATGGACGAATTTATTGCGGGAGTTCGCCGCGCGGCCCCGCCCATGGATGCCGGCTTCGAGCTCGGATTTCCGCCCGCCGTCAAAGCGGCCATCCAGCGCCTTTCCGAAAGGGCCGACAGCCCCTCGCTGAGCCTGCGCGACATCCGCGAGCGCCTGCTTTTTCCGGTTGGCCAAGAGAGCGGAGAGTGGGACAAGGCGGTGGCGGTTGAGCGGGAAGGGCTGCTGGGCTCGGGCATTCAGCCGCGCACCCTGGACGCCCAGACCCGCTATTCATGGGCGGCGCATGTGCTGCGCGAATCAGCCCAAGGCCAGCACCCCGGCCGCGCGCTCACCGACCGCATCGACCGCGTTCTCACCCACCGTGTGTGGGGTGTCGGCATCTTCTTGGCCCTGATGTATCTGGTCTTTGCCAGCATCTATTGGTTTGCCTCGCCCTTCATGGACGGCATCGAGCAGGGCATTGGCTGGCTTGGTGGCCTGGTCGAAGGGGCTCTGGAGGGGCAGCCGCTGGTTCAGTCTTTGGTGGTGGATGGCCTGATCGGGGGCGTCGGCGCCGCGCTGGTCTTTCTGCCGCAGATCCTCATCCTGTTCTTCTTTATCTCGATCTTGGAGGGCACCGGATATCTGGCGAGGGCGGCGTTTCTCATGGACCGCGTGCTGGGCTGGTGCGGCCTCAATGGCCGGGCCTTCATCCCGCTGCTGAGCTCATTCGCCTGCGCCATCCCCGGCATCATGGCCACGCGGGTGATGCCCGACAGGCGCACCCGGCTGGCCACGATCATGGTGGCCCCGCTCATGAGCTGCAGCGCGCGGCTTCCAGTTTATGTGTTGGTGATCGGCGCCTTCTTCGAGCCGATCATCGGCCAGTGGGGGGCGGGGCTGGCGCTGTTCCTGATGCACTTTGTCGGCGTAGTTCTGGGCGCGCCGGTGGCTTGGCTGTTCACGCGGGGCCGAAAGCGCCAGGCCATGCCTTTGGCGCTGGAGCTGCCGCGCTATCAGATTCCCAAGTGGAAGGATGTTCTGCTGAGTCTGCTGAACCGGGGCAAGGTCTTCCTCAAAACGGCGGGCACGATCATTTTCTTCATGTCTCTCCTCATTTGGGGCCTCATCACTTTCCCCCGCGCCGATGACCCCGAGGCCGCCTATGCCCCGTCCTATGCCTCGCTTCCGGCAGAGGTTCAGGAGAGGATAGATTTTGACGCCTATGTGGAGCAGCAGCTCATGGCCGATTCGGCCTTGGGCCGCGTGGGCCGGTTCTTGGAGCCCGCGTTTCTGCCCGCTGGCTTCGACTGGCGCATGACCACGGCCATCCTCGCCGCCTTTCCGGCCCGTGAAGTGGTCGTGCCTTCGCTGGGCATCCTTTTCAGTCCGGGCTCCGACACCGAGGAGGACCCCGGCACCCTGCGCGACAGTCTGGCCCGCGCCCAGTGGCCCGATGGAACGCCGCTGATCAACCTTTGGAACGCCGCCGGGTTCATGGTCTTTTTTGCCCTCTGCTGCCAGTGCATGGCGACTCTGGCCGTGATCAAGCGGGAGACGGGGTCTTGGAAGTGGCCCGTCATCGCGTTCACCTATATGACCGCGCTGGCTTATGTGCTGGCGGTGGTCATCTATCAGGTGGGCCGAGCGGTCGGCTGATGCCCCCCGGCGGCGCGGCGCCGTAAGTAAACTCCCTGCATGTCTGCAGTGTCGCCGACTTCTCGCCCTCATGGAGGAGCGTTCTTTTCGAGCGCCCCCGAGGCGGTCTTCACGCCCCGGAGCTTTGCTCAAGACGAGCAGCTCATGATCGCGCAGGCGGTCGAGTTTGTGAAGAAGGAAGTCCTGCCGCTGCAGGATCGGCTCGACGCCCAAGAAGATGGCCTCATGCCTTCGCTCATCGCCAAGGCCGGCGAGCTGGGCTTCTGCGGCATTGATTCCCCCGACGCATTCGGCGGGCTGGGGCTGGGCAAAGCCCTGGCGGCGCGCATCCTGGAGATGATGTCGCTGAACGGCAGCTTCAGCGTCACCTACGGCATCACCAGCGGCATCAGCCAGCTCGGCCTCTCGCTCTACGGCACCGACGAGCAGAAGGCCGAATTCCTGCCGCCCCTGGCGATGGGCGAGCAGATTGGCGCCTATGCCCTGAGCGAGCCCGACAGCGGCAGCGACGCCCTGAGCATGTCCACCAAGGCCGAGCTGAAGAACGGCGAGTGGGTGCTGGACGGGACCAAGATGTGGATCTCCAACGCCAAGTGGGCCGACCAGTTCCTCACGATGGCGAAAGTCGATGGCCGGGTCACCGCCTTCCTGGTGCCGCGAAGCGCGCCGGGCGTGTCCATTTCCCGCGAGGAGCACAAAATGGGCCTGAAGGGCTCTTCGACGGCTCGGCTCGTGCTGGACGGCGCCCGGATTCCCGAAGCCAACCTGCTGCACGAAGTGGGGCAGGGGCACAAGGTGGCCTTCAACGCCTTGAACATTGGCCGCTTCAAGCTGGGCGCGATGTCGCTTGGCCCGGCTCGGCAGGCCATCTGGGAGTGCGCGGGCTATGCGCAGGACCGCAAGCAGTTTGGCCGGCCGCTCTCTGACTTCGGGCTCATCCGCCAGAAGCTCGCCGACATGGCCGCGCTCTACTTCGCCGCCGAGGCCGCGCTCTACCGCACGGGCGGGCTCATCGACGCGGGCTTTGAAGAGATGGGCGGAACCGTTGAAGGCCGCCGCCTGGCCGCTGAGGAGTATGCCGTCGAGTGCAGCGCGGTGAAGGTGCTCTGCACCGAAGTGGAGGCGCTGATCGTGGACGAGGCGCTGCAGATTTTTGGCGGCTACGGCTTCACCGAGGAGTTCCCGATGGCCCGGCTCTACCGCGACGCCCGCGTGAGCCGGATCTATGAGGGCACCAACGAAATCAACCGCGTCTTCTTGGCCGATCGCCTGGTGCGCCGACTGGCCGACCAGGGCCAGCCGCAGGCCGCGGGCGACTCTTTCATCAGCACCCTGCTGGGCCAGGCCATCGGCCGGTTCGACAAGGACAACCAGGTTCTGACGGGCGCCCTCTCCGACATCACGCTGCTCAGCTACGCCGAACAGTCGGCGCGGCTCCGCGCCCAGCAGGAGGGAGGCCTTGCCGAAGAGGCTTGGCGACGGTTCGCCAACTGG
>JBGSIR010000069.1:0-2357 GCA_041742415.1 Fimbriimonadaceae bacterium
CGGGGCAGGGAAGACCACCCTCGCCCGCGCGCTTGAGCGTCGGCTCTATGAGCAGGGCATCAGCGCCATGCTCCTGGACGGCGACCATCTGCGCCACGGCCTCTGCGCCGATCTGGGCTTCACCGACTCCGACCGCCGCGAGAACATCCGCCGGATCGCCCAGGCCGCTCGCATCGCTTTCGACCACGGCCAAATCGTCCTCTGCGCCGCCATTTCGCCCTTCGCCGCCGACCGCTCCGCCGCCCGCGAAGCCTTTCCTGCCGGTAGATTTATCGAAATCCACGTCGACGTGAGCCTCGCCGCCGCCGAAGCCCGCGATCCCAAAGGCCTCTACGCCAAAGCCCGCGCCGGGCAGATCATGAACTTCACCGGCCTCACCAGCCCCTACGAAGCCCCCGCAAACCCCGAGATTCGGGTGGACTCCGAGGCCAGCAGTGTGGAGCAATCGGTGGATGCGGTCTTGGCCGCTCTCGTCGCGCGAGGTCTCATTCCCGAAGCCTAAGCCGTTCGACAGATAGGAGACAATGGCCGAAATGGCCGAGCGATTCTTTCCCTATGGCGGCGACTACAACCCCGATCAGTGGCCCGCCGAGGTCGTGGCCGAAGACCTGCGCCTGATGCCCCTGGCGGGCTGGACCATCGCGACACTGCCTGTCTTTGCCTGGTCGCTTTTGGAGCCCGAAGAGGGCCGGTTTGAGTTCGAATGGCTCGACGAGATCATCGACGGGCTGCACGGCAAGGGCATCCGCATCTGCCTGGCCACCTCCACCGCCACGCTCCCGGCCTGGCTCCCCGAGGCCTATCCCGACGCCCTTGTCGCTGAGATCGGCGGGCAGAGAGTGCGGCACGGCGAGCGCCACCGCTTCTGCCCCAGCTCCCCCAACTTCCTGCGCCTTTCCACCCGGCTGGCCGGAAAGATCGCCGAGCGCTACGCTGCCCACCCCGCCCTGGAGCTTTGGCATGTCAGCAATGAATACTGCTTCCCGTGCTGGTGCGAAGTCTGCGCCGCAGATTTCCAGCGCTGGCTGCAGGAGAAGTATGAAATCATTGAAAACCTGAACGCCAAGTGGTGGATGAGGTTTTGGGGGCACTCCTACGGCAGCTTTTCGCAGATTGAGCCGCCTCACGTCAATGGCATGAGGTGCCATCAGTCGGCGACGTTGGACTGGCGAAGATTCCAGTCGGAAAAGCTGCTGGACGCCTGCCGCGCCGAGATCGCGGCCATCCGCGAGCACAGCCCGACAACGCCCATCACCACCAACATGATGGGCCCGTTCTTTCCGCTGGATTATTACGAATGGGCCAAGGAGCTGGACGTGGTTTCGTTCGACAGCTACCCCGCTTGGAACGCGGTTCCGGCCGATGTGGCCTTCAACCATGGCCTGATGCGCGGCCTGAAAGGAGGGAAGCCCTTTTGGCTTTTGGAGCAGAGTCCCAGCCAGCAAAACTGGGCGCCCTACAACCGCCTCAAGGCTCCCGGCGAGCTGCGCCGCCAAAGCTGGCAGGCCGTGGCCCATGGCGCCGACTCCATCATGTATTTCCAGTGGCGCAAAAGCCGAGGAGGCATCGAAAAGCTGCATGGCGCGGTGGTGGAGCATGGAGGCGATGAGACCTTCCGTGTTTTTCTGGAAGTGGCATCTCTTGGCGCCGAAGCGGCCCGCGTTGGCCCGGACATTCAAGACAGCCGCCTGCCGGCCCGCGCAGCAATTCTTTTCAGTTGGCCGTGCTGGTGGGGCCTCAGCGCCTCCAGTGGCCCGAACCGCGACTTGAACTATGTCGATGAGGTGCGCCGCGTCCACCGCGCCGTCCATCAGCTCGGCATCCCGGTGGAGATCCTCTCTCCCGAGGCCGACCTCAGCGGCTATGACCTCATCCTGGCGCCCCTGCTCTCCATGCTCCGTGCCGAGGACGGCGAGCGCATCACCGAGCGGGTGCGCCAGGGCGCCACGCTCATCACGGGCGCATTTTCGGGCTTCACAAACGAAAACGACCTCGTCTGGCCCGAAGGCCCGCCTGGCCCGCTTACCGAAGCCTTGGGCATCAAGGTCATGGAGACCGACGCCCTGCCCCCCGAGCGGCCCAACGGCATCCGCTGGCCCGACGGCGAGGAGCACGAGGTGGCGGTTCTCGCCGAGCGCATTGCACTCAAGGGGGCCGAGGCGATGGCTCACTACACCTCGGATTTTTACGCCGGCGAGCCCGCCGTCACCCGCCATGATTTCGGCAAAGGCGAGGCCTGGTTCTGCGCGGGCCTTCTGCATGAATCAGGCATGAGGCGGGTGGTCGAGACGGCCGCGAAGCGCCTCGGCATCGGCTCGCCCCTCGCGGGCGGCGCCGCTCCGCCCGAAGGGCTGGAA
>JBGSIR010000070.1:0-15445 GCA_041742415.1 Fimbriimonadaceae bacterium
GCTGCCCACCACCGTGATGGCGGGGGTCACCGGCGGGCCCAGCTCATGCGCCAGCCGTCCATCGACCGCCACCAGCCGGGCCTCCTTTTGGTAGACGACTTCTCCCTCGCGCAAAAAGCGCAGAAATCCATCGCCTTCCACCCGAGCGGTGAGGACCGCCGGGGCAAGAATCATCGCTGCAAAAATCATCTTAAATCACCGCTTAAGGTTGTTGAGAATGCCGAGCATGTCGTCGGCGGTCTGAATGGCCTTGGAGTTGATCTCATAGGCGCGCTGAGCCGTGATCATGCGGACCATCTCCTCGACGATCTGCACGTTGGAGCCTTCGACAAAGCCCTGCTGGATGGAGCCCGAGCCGCCGGCGCCGGGGGCCACAACTTGCGCGTCGCCGCTGGCGCCGCCTGCACGGAAAAGGTTTTGGCCCACGCGGGTGAGGCCGGCGGGGTTGGTAAAGACCGCCAGCTGAAGCTCACCAAGCTGGGTGGTTTCGTTGTTGCCCGGCAGCTTGGCCGAGACCGTTCCGTTCACCGAAATCGTAAGCTCGCTGGCGCCGTTCGGCACCGTGATGCCGGGGTCCACAAGATAGCCGTCCACTGTGACGAGCTGGCCCTCGGCGTCAAGCCGGAACGAGCCGTCGCGGGTGTAGAAGGTCTCTCCGTCCTTTTGGATCTGGAAGAAGCCTTGGCCGTTGATGAAAAGGTTCGTCGGGTCGCCCGTGTTCACCGGGGCGCCCTGCTGAAAGTTGGTGCTGCTGGCGCTGTAGTGGGCGCCGAGGCCGACCTGGCTGCTCTGCGGCATGTTGGTGCCGGGGCTTGTCGCCGCTCCGCTGGCGCGCAGGGTCTGATAGACCATGTCTTGGAACTCGGCCCGCTGCTGCTTAAAGCCGCTGGTGTTGACGTTCGCCAGGTTGTTGGCGATCACGTCCAAGTTCGTCTGCTGGGCGATCATGCCGGTCCCAGCCGTGTGCAGTGCTCTCATCATGGCAGCTTTTCTTCCTTTTCTTGTACTTTTCCTGTTCTTCCTAGGCTCAGGCGTTCAGCCCTGGCCAGCCCTCTCGGCGTGCGAGTCCAGACTCATTTAGGATTGGCGCAGAATGTCCATCAGCCGGCCCGTGGCTTCGTCGTGGCTTGTGATCGAGCGCTGGGCCATTTCAAACGCTCGGTTGACCTTGATCATCGTGACCATCTCTTCGATGGCATTGACATTGCTCTGCTCGATCGCCTGGGTGGCCAGGTCAACTCGGGCGACGGGGGCGGCGTCGGCGCTCTCAAAGAGCCCCACGCCATACCGCTGAAACGTGCCCCAAAAGACTCCGATCTGGCCGACACGCTGGCCGCGATTGGTGACCGTGCCGTCGGCGGAGATGCTGGCCTCGCCGGGCTGCAGCCGGATGCGGTTGCCCTGGGTGTCCAGGACGGGAAGGCCTTGAAGAGTGGCCAGCTCGCCTTCGCGATTCTGCGAAAACGCGCCGCTGCGGGTGTAGCGGATGCCGGCGTCGGTCTCCACGGCAAACAGCCCTTCGGCAGAGCGGAGGGCGACATCCAGCGGGTTGCCCGTGCTGGTGATGGCGCCGTTTTGAAAGACGATGGTGGTGGCGGCTTCGAGGGGGCCCGAGCCCAGCTCGCCGACAACACGGCCGCGGCCATTGCCCTCGGCCAAGGTGCGCAGCAGGCTCTCGTTGAAGACGGCGGCCTCGCGCTTGAATCCGGTGGTGGAGGCATTGGCCAGGTTGTTGGCGGTGATCTCCAGCCAGCGCTGGGACGCCGCCATGCCGGCCGCTGCGGTGTAAACGCCCCTATTCATCCTCCTTTGTCATCGGCATATTTGCGGGGGACTAGAGGGCTGCCGGTCAGGAGTCTGCTTCGATGGCCTGGGTCACCCCGCGCCAGCCGGGGTCGCTGCCCACTTCGGGAGCATGGTCCAGCAGGGCCGCCAAGAGGTCCGCAAAGCCATCGCAGGCCATGGGGATGGGAATGACCCGCTTGCCCTGGCTCACGCGAATGCGCGGATAGGAGGAGATGCGGGGCTCCAGAGTGACGCCTGCCTCCAGCGAAATCCCCTTCACCCGGCCCCAGGCCCGGCGCTCCAGCACACCATCCCGAATGCGCACAGAACCTAAAACCACGTGGAAGGCATAGAGCGAGACCGCCAAAGTGAGGGCCATTGTGATCAGCAAAGCCGGAAGCGCACGCGATGCAATGAGGGCCGCGGCCAGAGTGATCAGAAAAACGAGCCCGGCGGCCGCTCCGGCAACGCCCCAAATGATGGGCAGCCCGCTGAGAGGGGCGCGGCGCCAATCGGAGTTCTGCAGGCGAGGCGCGCCGACGGCGGTCAGGCGGTCGGCAAGCTGTCGATGGATCAAGCCCGGCCGCTCAAAAAGCAGGAGCTCCACCACTTCGTGGCCCGACTTGGTGCGAAGAACCATGTCGCGGCGGTGCTCCTTGCGGTCGGTCCAGCGCACCACGCGGTCGAATCGGACCTCGTTCACGCCAAGCAGAGTCTTAAGCCGCAGGCTTTCCGGGCCGATCTCCAGCCACAGCACCTTGCGGGTGAACCACTGGGCAAAGGCCACCAGCGCGATGAAGCCGATGGCCCCGCCGGTGATGATCGCAACTCGCGTCTCATCCTGCCCCATGGCCAGCCGGATGCCCGCAATGGCCAGATAGATGATGACGATGGAGATGCCAAAGGGCCAGCGCTTGGGACGGTTGACCGCCTGAAAGCGCTGGCTCAAACAGGCTGCTCCAGCGGCGACTCTGGCGGCGGAATCTCCTGAAGCAGGCCCGAATCGCCGGTGACTTGGCGGGCGGTGAGATGGTCGAAGACTTCCTCGACGAACGCTCCGAAGCCGGGCATTTTGGGCGAGAGCACGATGCGCTGGCGCCCTCGGCGCAGGATGACCATGTTGGCCGGGGCGGCGGTGACCGTGGCCGTCACCTGCGAATCCAGCTTCATCGACCGCCAGCTCAGCAGGCCGCGCTGGATGAGCCTGCCGTCGCGGATGGAATGCCACTGGTGGCTGCGGTCCAGGCCCAGGGCTCCGACGGCGACACACAGCCCCATGGTGGCAAGGAGAATCAAAAGCTGGACCACTTCGACTCCCCGGTTAGCTGCAACCATGCCCGCCGCGCCCAGAATCAAGGCCGCAAAAACCAGGTCGGTCTGCAGGCTGGAGTCGAATCGGCGGCCATATCGGCTGTGTACGGGCTGAAGGGCCTCGGCGCCGTTCCGCTCCAGCACTTCCCGGATTTGCCAATACGCCTTGCCGGGGTCCTTAAAGAATGTTGCGTCGAGCCGCATGGCCCCGTGGCGGCGGGGCTTCACCACAATCTCCTGACGGTTCATGCCGCTGTCTCCCCAGGTTTCAATGCTGCTCCAGGGCACAAATCGGCTGCCCAGCACAAACTCGGCGCGGATACCTTCGGGGCTCCATGCCACGGACCGAAGGGAGCGCCTCAGCGACGACACCACGGTGGCGGCGGCCACAAAGACGGCCCAAGAGGCGATGAGGACAATGACGATAGACCAGCCTGAAGCCTGAGACGCGATGGCGAAAAGCACCATGGCAAAGACCGCCGGCACAAGCGAGAGGAACGCGGCCAGAAGCGCCTCGACGGGGCTGGACCATGGCTTGGCCCATTTGCCACGCGCCCGCATCAACCCTCTCCTCATGCCTGCATTTTAGAGCACAAAAACCCCGCTCCGCGACAAAGCGGAGCAGGGTTTTTTGGAGAAGACGGTGAGCGGGGCTCAGCGCTTGACGAACTGGAAGCCGCGGCGGGCCTTCTTGCGTCCGTACTTTTTGCGCTCTTTAATGCGGGCGTCTCGGGTGAGGAATCCGCCGTCGCGAAGAGGCTTGCGCAGAGTTTCGTCATAGTCCAGGACAGCTCGGCTGATGCCGAGGGCCACGGCGCCGGCTTGGCCGGTGAGGCCTCCGCCCTTGACCATGGCTTTCACGTCAAATCGGTCCAGCATTTCGAGGTGCTGAAGCGGGCGTTTGACGAGAATGTCGAGGACGGGGCGGCCGAGGTAGGCCATGGGCTCCTTGCCGTTGATGGAGATGGCTCCTTGGCCGGGCTCGATCCACACGCGGGCGATGGCGCACTTGCGCCGGCCGGTGCCATAGCCCTGGTTCGGGTTCAGCTTCTTAGGCATGGGTTAGTTCTTCTCCCGGCGCACGTTCAGCGGCTGGGGGGATTGGGCGGCGTGCGGGTGCTCGTCGCCGGCGTAAACCTTGAGTCGGGCGACCATGTGGCGTCCGATCTTGTTTTTGGGAAGCATGCCCCAGACCGACTTTTCGATCATGCGAACGGGGTTCTTCTCTTTGAGGTCTCCGCGAGAGATGCTGCGGAGTCCGCCGGGCCAGCCGGTGTGCCAGTAGATGAGCTCATCTTCTTTGCGTCCGGTCCAGACGGCCTTATCGGCGTTGATGACGATGACGAAATCTCCGCCATCGTGGGCATAGCTGAAATCGGCTTTGTGCTTGCCACGCAGAATGCGCGCCACCTGGCCGGCGAGGCGGCCGACGGGCATGTCGGCTGCATCCACCAGATGCCAGGCTCTTTCCACCAAAAGGGGGCGGCCGGGGGTCGTTCGGTTCATGAAGTGTCTTCTCCTGTGTTGTGCGCCCTTGCGGGCAAATCGTTTTTCAAAAGCCGGTGGCCGCGCGGGTGGCGGCCATAGCGCACCCGCATCAGGCAAAGGCCATAGGCGGGGAGAACCGTGGGAAGGTCAATGCTTCCGGGTTCGGTGCGCTGCAGGAGCTCTTGGGTCATTTCCACGGGCCATCGGCCCCTTCCAATCTCCAAAAGCGCGCCGCTGATCCTCCGCATCATTCCGCGGACGAACGCTTGGCCAACAATGTCGATCCTCACTTCATCCTCCACTTGGCTCACCCGAAGGGAGTTCAGTTGGCGGACGGCACTCTCTTCGCGGCTGAGCTCCTGGCTGAAGCTCCGGAAGTCATGTCTGCCTTCCAGGCTTTGTGCGGCCAAGTGCATCAGGGGCGCGGAGAGGGGAAGCGGGTGGAAGTGGGTGAATCGTGACCGGAGGGGGTCTCTGACTCCCATCTGGATTCGATAGCGGTACCACCTGTCCTTCGCCCAAAACCTGCTTTCAAAGTCAGACCTCACTCGCTCTGCCTTCACGGCTTTCAAATCCGGCGGAAGCTGGTCGTTCAGCGCCCGGACCCAGTTTTCGATGGGCATCGGGCAGGCTGTGTCGAAGTGGCAGACTTGGCCGCGGGCATGGGCTCCGCTGTCGGTGCGGCTTGCTCCTGCGATCTCGTTTTCCTCGCCCGAGACCTGGCGAACGGCTTTTGTCAATGTGCTGTGGACAGTGCGCTGTCCGCGCTGCGGCGCCCAGCCGCAGAAATCGTATCCGTCATAAGCGACGGTGAGTTTGATGCGAGTTCGGTCAGTCGACAAGCTCGACCACGGCGGTGTGAGCCGCGTCGCCGCGCCGCTGGCCGGTCTTCACGATGCGCGTGTATCCGCCCGGTCGGTCCTTGAACCGAGGAGCCACGACATCGAAAAGGTGCTTGACCAGGTCTTCGCCGTTGATGAGGCTGCGCTGCTGGAGGATGGCAAGCTTTTCGGCTTCCGTCTTTCCGGCGAGCACATGCTCGGGCTTTTCACTGCTCTTGCTGTGGCCGACCAGGATGCGCCGGGCTTCGCGGCGAGACTGGACGGTGTCCGCCTTGCCGAGGGTCACCAGGCGGTCGCTGATTCGGCGCAGCTCCTTGGCTCGGCCAAGGGTGGTGTGCACGTATCCGTGGCGAATGATCTGGCGGGCCAAGTTGTTCAGCAGGGCGCGCCGCTGGTCGCTCGGCAAACCGAGCTTGCGATGGTCGTTCTTGTGGCGCATGGCGTTATTCCTCGTCCTCGTCGTCGTCGCCCAGGAAGGCGCGGGAGGTCTTGAGATCGACGTCGAATTCGGCGAGTTTGTCCTTCACTTCCATGAGGCTCTTGCGTCCGAATCCGCGAATTCCGGTGAGATCGGCCTCGGTCACCACGGCGAGCTGCCGCAGGGTGAGGATGCCGGCTCGGCGAAGGCAGTTGAAGGTGCGCTGCGAGAAATCCAGCTCTTCGAGCTTGATTTCGGGCACGTTCACCAGCTCAATCTGGTCGCCCGCTGGCTCGGCCAGGATGGGCATCTCCGCGTCGAGCTCGGAGCCGAGAGAGAAGAAAAGGGTGAAGGATCGGTGCAGGATGTGCGCGGCCCGGCTGGCGGCTTCGCTGGGAGCGATGGCGCCGTTGGTCTGGACTTCCAGAATCAGGCGCTCGTAGTCCGTGCGGGTTCCGACGCGGGTGGCTTCGATCAGATAGTTGACCTTGCGCACCGGGGTGAACTGCGTGCCGATAAGGAGGACGCCGATGATGCCTTTGAACTCCTCATGCCGATCGGGGAGCACATAGCCGGAGCCCCACTTGACGTAGAGTTCGGCGGTGAAGGACTCCTTGCCGCTGATATAAGCCAGCGGGCATTCGGGGTTGGCGATGGTGTATCCGGCCGGGCAGACGACGTCGGCGCCGGTCACTTGACCAGGGCCCTTCACGTCGATCTTAAGCACAACCGGCTCGTCGCCGTCCAGCGGGGCCTCGCCGCAGATGGCGAGGTCGCGAAGGTTGAGAATGAACTGAGTGGCGTCCTCTTTGAGCCCCGGGATGGCCGAGAACTCGTGCATGACACCGCCGATTTTGACGGCGGCGATGCCCGGCCCCTGAATGGAGCTGAGGAGCACGCGGCGCATGGAGTTGCCGATGGTCTGGCCGTAGCCTCGCTCAAGCGGCTCCACCACGAACTTGCCGTGCGTTTCGGTGAGATGAAGGGTCTGAATGTGGGGCATCGCGGATTACTTGCGGGGGGCCTTAGGCGGCTTGCACCCGTTGTGAGGGACCTTGGTGATGTCGCGGATCGACTTCACTTCCAGGCCATTGGCGTTGAGCGAGCGGATGGCGGTTTCGCGGCCGGCGCCAGGGCCGGAAACAAAGACGTCCACCGAGGACATGCCGTGCTCTTGGGCCTTCTTGGCGGCGTTCTCCGCTGAAAGCTGGGCCGCAAAGGGAGTTCCCTTGCGGCTGCCCTTGAAGTTGGCCGTGCCGGCGCTGCCCCAGCAAAGGGTATTGCCGATGGGGTCCGTGATGGTGACAATGGTGTTGTTGAAGGTGGCGTGCACATAGGCGCGCCCGTGAGCGACTTGGCGCTTCTCCTTCTTGGCCTTGCCTTTTCCTTTCGTGGTTTTTCGTGCCATGTGTGCTCCTTACTTCTTCGCCTTCTTCTTGCCGGCGACCGTCTTCTTCTTGCCCTTTCGGGTGCGGGCGTTCTGGCGGGTGCGCTGACCGTTCACGGGCAGGCCGCGGCGATGGCGCAGGCCGCGATAGCAGTTGATTTCGAACAGGCGGCGGATGTTTGAGAACACCTCGCGGCGCAGGTCGCCCTCGACCATGTAGTCGTCCTCCAGGATGTTGCGGATCGTGGAGACCTGCTCCTCGTCCAGCTCCCGGACTTTGGTCCGGGGGTCCAGACCGGCCTTCTCCACGACCTCAGCGGCGACCCGAGGGCCCACGCCATAGATGGAACGCAGAGCATAAAGCACTGCCTTGTCCCGTGGAAGATCAACACCTGAAATACGCGCCATAGCTTGTTTGTGACCTCGATGCTTGTCCCTTTGTCCCCGATCAGCCCTGCCGCTGCTTGTGCTTGGGATTCTCGCAGATCACGCGCACAACTCCCTTGCGCTTGATG
Source organism: Fimbriimonadaceae bacterium (assembly GCA_041742415.1). Taxonomy (GTDB): domain Bacteria; phylum Armatimonadota; class Fimbriimonadia; order Fimbriimonadales; family Fimbriimonadaceae; genus JBGSIR01. The sequence goes on from JBGSIR010000070.1 coordinate 7,747, forward strand.
ATCTTGCACTTGTCGCACATCTTTTTCACGCTGGCTCGAACCTTCATCAGAATTCCTTCTTGGGGGGTGAGCCTTCCATAGCTCCGCAGTCGTCTTTGGACTTAGGGAAGGCCTGCGTCAGCCGCATAAGCGGCCTGGGACGCAAGGGGTGATTATACACATCACGGGCTGCGGCCCAGGGACTAGGCCCGGCAAGGCGCCTATTGGTTTCGGGGGCGCTCGACAATGCGGGCGCGCTCCATGTCGTAGGGCGAAAATTCGACCTTGACTTTGTCGCCCACCAGGATCTTGATCCAGTGGCGGCGCATTTTTCCGCTGACGTGAGCCAGGATGATTTCATCCAGCTCGGTGACTTTCACTCGGAAGCGGGCGTTGGGCAGATTTTCCACCACTGTGCCTTCCAGCACAATGCCCTCTTCCTTGTTGGCCTCGGGTTGGTTTTGCGGTCCTGTGCCGCGCTTCACCTTGCGCGGTCCGCGTCTGCCTTTTGGTCTCGCCATAAATTCGCCTGTTCAGTCTTCCTCGGTTGTCAAAATGAGCGGACCGGCGGCCGTTACGGCCACCACATGCTCAAAGTGCGCTGAAAGTGTACCGTCTTCGGTGGCCACCGTCCAGCCATCTTCCCGGGTAATGACGTCGCGGCGGCCCTGGTTGACCATCGGCTCGATGCACATGGTCATGCCCGCCCTCAGCACGGGCCCACGTCCGGCTCGGCCAAAGTTGGGCACGCTGGGCTCTTCGTGCAGGCGCCGGCCAATTCCATGCCCCACCAGGTCGCGCACGATGCTGCAGCCATTGGCCTCGACATACTTCTGCACAGCGGCGCTGATGTCGCCCACGTGCCCGCCCGCACGCGCTTTGGCGATGCCCTGCATCAGGCTTTCGCGGGTGATGTTGAGCAGGCGCTGAGCGTCCGCAGAAATCGTGCCCACCGGAAAGGTCCAGGCGCTGTCGGCGTGCCAGTCGTCCAGGATGACCCCGAAATCGAGGCTCACGATGTCGCCTTCCACCAGGGTGCGGTCGTCGGGCACACCGTGCACCACCTCGTCGTTCACGCTGGTGCAGACGCTGGCCGGGAAGGGGTTGCTGGCCGGGCCATAGCCCTTGAAGCTGGGGATGGCGCCCGCGCCGGTGATGAGACCCTCGGCCAAGGCATCGAGCTCGCAGAGCTTGGTTTTGCCGGGGACAATGGATTCGCTGGTCAGCCGCATCACCCGGGCCAGCAGGCGGCCGGATTCGCGCATCTTCGCGATCTGGTCGGCATTTTTCAGCGTGATCATCGGCGGCTTCTCAGGATTCCAGCGCCTCAACGATGGCCTGGTAGACCTCTTCGATGTCGCGGTTGGCGTCGATTTCGCGCAGGAGCCCGCGCAGGCGATAGTACGAGACCACAGGCTCAGTCTCTTCATAGAAGACCAGCATGCGGCGGCGAACGATTTCGGCGGTGTCATCGGCCCGGCCGCGCGAAGAGAGGCGCTCGACGACGACATCTTCGGGGGCCGTGAGTGTGATGGCGGCATCCAGCATGGCGTCCATCTGAAGCAGGTCGCCGGCCAGGGCGTCGGCCTGGCGCACCGTGCGGGGATAGCCGTCCAGGATAAAGCCTTTGCGGCGGGCTTCGTCCTTGCGAAGCCGCTTGGCCATCATTTCGATGGTGATGCCGTTGGGCACCAGCCGGCCTTCATCAATGTAGCGCTTGGCGAGGCGGCCGAGGTCGGTCTCCGCTTCGATCTCGCTGCGGAAGATGACGCCGCTGCTGAAGTGCTCCAGGCCGAGCCGCTCGGAGAGCAGTTCGGCCTGGGTGCCCTTGCCGACCCCGGGGGGGCCGATGAGCACGATGCGATAGGGCTTGGCCTCAGCCGCCATACCGCTTTGTGAGGAGGTTGGCCTCGATCTGGCGCAGCGTCTCAAGCGCGACGCTCACCATGATGAGGATGGACGTTCCGCCCAGCAGCGCCAGGTTGGGGATGTTGGCGATGAGCGGGAAGATGTAGGTGGTGAGGGCAACGATCGCCAGGAAGACGGCGCCGACAAAGGTGACCCGGCTGATGATTCCGTTCAGGAAGTCCACCGTGTGCTTGCCGGGGCGAATGCCCGGGATGTAGGAGCCGCCCTTCTTCAGGTTGTCCGAGATGTCCTGCACGTTGTACATCATCGCGTTCCACACATAGGTGAAGCCAAAGATGAGCGCCATGTAGACCAGCGCGCCCACGATGCCTTCCCACCGCTGGAAGTTGGGCTGGAAGAATTCTCCAACCCGCAGCAGGGTCTGGTGGATCGGGTTGTCCGCCGGGAAGAAGCTGGCGAACTGGCTCGGCATATAGATGAGCGAGATGGCGAAGATGATCGGGATGACGCCCGCCATGTTCACGCTGATGGGGAGGTAGCTGGTGCCGCCGCCCATGCTCTTGGTGCCGAAGTTGCGCCGCAGGTGCTGGATGGGAATGCGCCGCTGGGCGACGGTGAAGAAGACGATGAACCAGGTGATGGCGGTGAAGCAGACAACCACCAGCAGAACCTGCCACCAGGCGATGGTGCCATTGGCGACGGCGCTGGCCACGGTTTGGGCAAGCGCCGGGAAGCTGATGACGATGCCGGCGAAGATCATGAGGCTGACGCCGTTTCCGATGCCGCGCTCGCTCACCAGCTCGCCCAGCCAAAGCATGGCCATGGCTCCGGTGGTCCAGAAGAGGGTGACCAGAGCCACCTTGAACCAGTAGCCCTCGGCGCCGAGCACGCCCGGGCCCATGAGCTGGAGGAGGCCGATGCTCTGAACGATGCAGAGGACCAGGGCCAAAATTCGTGTTCGGCGCGCCTGCTGGGTGCGGGCGTATTGGCCGCCTTCCTGCTGCTCCTTCTTCCACTTGGGATTTGTGAGCGTGAGCACCTGCGTGATGATGCTGGCCGAAATGTAGGGGCCGAGGCCGAGAGCCAGGATGGAGACGCGCTTGAAGGCGCCTCCGCCCATGGAGTTCAACAGGTCGATGATGCCCGGAGCGTTGGAGATCTGGGTCGGGTCGATGCCCGGAATCGGGACGGGGATGTGCACCCCCACCGCATAGGCAAAGAAGATCCAGAGGACAAAGCGGATGCGGGGCCGAAGCTCATCATCGGCCCAGGCCTGCCTGAGAGTCTCCACGAAGGAGAGCTTCAGGCCGCCATCATTGCGTCCGCCGCCGCCAAGCGCCATCGACATGCTGTTGTTTTACTCCGCAGAAGCGGCTTCCGGCGCCGCTTTGGCCTTAGGCTGAATTTCTTCCGCCGTTCCGCCGGCCGATTCGATGGCGGCGCGGGCAGATTTGCTGAACTTGTGCGCGTGCACGGTGAGCTTGGTGGAAAGCTCGCCAAAGCCGAGCACCTTGAGGCCGTCCTGCAGCTCGCCGATCACGCCCTTGGCCATCAGGGCCTCAGGGGTCACGGTGTCGCCGGCAGAAAAGTGGCGCTGGAGGTCGTCCAGGTTCACAATCGCGAACTCCTTGTGGTTCACGTTGCGGAATCCTTTCTTCACCGGAAGGCGCCGGTGGATCGGCGTCTGGCCGCCTTCGAAGTTGGGGTTCACCTGTCGGCGCTTCATCTGGCCCTTTCCGCCTCGTCCGGCGGTTTTGCCTTTGCCGCTGCCGATGCCTCGGCCCAGGCGCTTGCGGCGCTTGGTGCTGCCGGGAGCCGGCTTCAGATCGTTGAGGTTCATTTCGTCTCCTCGGGCTTGTTCATGGCCCGGCGGGTGGATCGCACGAAGTCGGCCTTGGCGGCCTCATCGGCGGTGGCCTCGGTCACGGTCACCAGGTGCTTCACCTGGTGAACCATGCCCCGGATGGCCGGAGTGTCTTCGTGGATGGCCGAGCGGCCAACGCGGTCGCCAAGGCCCAGAGCGGCCACGGTCTTGCGGTTCTTGGGAACCGCGCCGATGACGCTTTTGGTGAGGGTGACTTTGATGTTAGGCATGGAAAGCCTCGTCCTTGCGGGCCTGGGCCAGCCACGGCACCAGCTCATTCACATCCATGCCTCGCCGCTCGGCCATCTCTTCGGGAGAGTGGAGCTTGCGGAAGGCTTCGATGGTGGCGTAGGCGATGTTGACGTTGTTGCGCGCGCCGATGCACTTGCTGAGCACGTCGTGGATGCCGAGGGCTTCCAGGCAGTGCCGAGCAGCGCTGCCCGCCTTGACTCCCGTTCCCGGGCTGGCCGGGCGCAGGATGACGGTGGACGAGCTGAAGGTCGCCGAAACCTCATGCGGGATGGTGGCTCCGATGAGCGCCACGGGGAACATGTTCTTCCGCGCGCCCTCTTCGGCCTTGCGGATGGCGTCAGGAATGCTGCGCGCCTTGCCGTGGCCCAGGCCCACTTTGCCCTTGTTGTCTCCCACAACGACGACGATGGACCAGCTCATGGTCTTGCCGCCCTTGTGGGTTTTGGAGACCTTGCTGCTCGCGACCACACGGACGTCGAGCTGAGGGCCTTCCTGCTGCTGCTGCTGATGCGGGCCGGAGTTCTGTCTCCGGCCGATGAGTCGCGGTCCGCCTCTGCCCATTTCTTAGAACTCCAGCCCGGCCGCCCGGGCGCCTTCGGCGACGCGGGCCACGCAGCCGTGAAATCGGTTGCCTCCCCGGTCGAAGATGATCGATTTGACGCCCTTTTCCTGGGCGCGCTTAGCAGCGGCTTCTCCCACTTTCTTGGCGCCGTCCTGGTTGCCCTTGGCATCCAGGCCCTTCTCAAGGGTGCTGGCGGCCGCAAGCGTCACGCCATTCACGTCGTCGATGATCTGGACGCTGATGTGCTTGATGCTCTTGTAGACAGCCAAGCGAGGCCGCTCGGGGGTGCCGCTGATGCGCTTGCGAATTCGCTTGTGGCGAATCTCGCGCATTTTGGTTTTGCTTTTGAGTGACATTGTCTTACTTGCCGGCCCTCTTGCCTTGGCGGAGGACAACGCGCTCGCCGCGATAGCGGACGCCCTTGCCCTTATAGGGGTCGGCCTTGCGGCTGGCCCGGATGTCGGCGGCGGTCTGCCCCACGGCAGCCTTGTCGGCGCCGGAGACCTTGATCCATGTTTGGCGGGCCTTTTCTTCCTGGCCCACTTCGATGGTCACGCCCGCCGGAGCGGGAATCTCGACCTGGTGCGAATAGCCGATGTTGAGCACGATGGTCTGGCCCTGCATGGCGGCGCGATAGCCCACGCCATGGATCTCCAGAAACTTCTCGTGGCCCTTGCTCACGCCCTCGACCATGTTGTTGATGAGGGTGCGGGCCAGGCCGTGCTGGCTGCGCAGGCGGCGGTGATTGTTCGGGCGGGCCACCACAATGGCGCCGTTCTCCTCTTTCACCTCGAGCTCGCGGTCGATCTTCTGCTGAAGCTCGCCCTTGGGCCCTTTCACCTTCACAAGGCTGCCTTCGAGAGTCACGGTGACCCCGCTGGGCACCTGGATCGGTTGAAGTCCAATTCGGCTCATATCACCAAACCTCGCAGAGGACCTCGCCTCCGATGTGGCGCTTTCGCGCCTCGCGGTCGCTCATCACGCCTTCGCTGGTGGTGAGGACAAGAGTGGCCAGGCCGCTGCGGATGGGCCGAAGCTCGCTGGCAGCGCGGTAGATGCGCAGGCCGGGGCGGCTCACGCGGCGAATCTTTTGGATGATCGGCTTGCGCTTGGAGTCGTACTTCATGTGCACGCGGATCATGGGGAATTTGCCTTCGGTCACCACTTCGTGGCCCTTGATGAAGCCCTCTTTCTCGAGGATCGCAAGGACTTCGAGCTTGATGCGGCTCATGGGGACATCCACAGTGACGTGGCCGGCATGGAGGCCGTTCCGAATGCGCGCGAGCATATCGGCGATGGGGTCGCTATGCATAGCTTCTCCTCAGCTCACCAGGAGCTCTTGGTCACTCCGGGCAGCAGGCCCTTGTGGGCCATCTCGCGCAGGCAGATTCGGCAGAGGCCGAAGTATCGAAAATAGCCGTTCGTGCGCCCGCATTGGGTGCATCGGTTCACTCCGCGCGTGCTGAATTTCGGCTTGCGCTTCGCTTTGGCTTTCCAGGCTTGGGTAGGCATGTTCTTTTCACCGTATCCAGATCGGTTTGCCGTGCGGCGAATGGCGCTCCTCGCTCGTCTCTTTTGCAAAAGGCGGGGCGGGCTTGCCCTGCATCCAGGCGGAAAGGCCCCGGATGGATCGCCGCAGACACCTCATCTGCGGTCGCTTCGGGCACTCAAGCCTTCGGCGCAGAGGCGGAGGATACCAGCCCGCCTGCCCGGTCCCGCTGAACGCGGCCCGAAGCTGCGCCCTTTGGTCCTGCGCGGCCCTTTAGTATTCTCACGCCATGGCCGAATCCACCCCCTTCAGCGAAGACCCCTCCGCCCACGGCGAGCGCATCCGGGTGCGCTATGGCGAGACCGACCAGATGGGGCACGCTTACTACGGCAACTACATGCTCTGGCTGGAGCAGGCGCGCGGCGGATGGTGCCGCAGCCGGGGCTTCACCTATAAAAGCCTGGAGGAGCGCGGCATCAAGCTCCCGGTGGTCGAGATGGGCGTCAAGTATCGCGGCGAGGTGAAGTACGACGACGACATCATCGTCTGGATCCGCATGGCCGAAGTCCGGCGCGCTTCGATGAAGTTTGAGTATGAAATCTTTAACGAAACGAGCGGAAAGCGGGTGACGGAGGCCTTCACTTGGCACGTCACCGTCGGCCCGGAGATGAAGGCGATTTCCGTGCCGGCCGATCTCCTCAAGCTGAAGACCGAGCTCTAGCGCCGGCCCAGCTCCTCCATAAGTTCAATCTGCATCCGCTGCGCTTCCATCAGCCGCTCCATTTGATGAATCATCAAGTGGTCGAGCTTGTGGTGGAGCTCCCTCACCTCCAGTTCGGCCTTGAGGTTGGTGCGGTAGTCAGCCTCAGCCTGAGCTCGATCGCGCTGGCTGGCGCGGTTTTGACTCATCATGATGATGGGCGCCTGCAGCGCCGCAACAGACGACAGCACCAAGTTCAAAAGAATGAATGGGTAGGGGTCCACTGCTCTTGAGGCCAAGAGAACATTGGCGGTGATCCACACCACCATCACCAGAGAAAAGAGGCCGATGAAGGCCCAACTGCCGCCAAAAGCCGCGACCCGATCGGCCAAACGCTCGCCCATGCTAGGCGCCTCTTCGGCGGCTGGCAGGCTTGCGACCACCTCGCTCTGGCGCAGGCTCTCCATCACTTCAGCCTCAAGCCGGGCCGCTTCGGCATGGTCGGTTTCGAGCATCGACTGCATGCGGGCGAGGCGGGCTTCTCCCAGACAGAGAACGCAGGCGCCCTTTTGGCCCTGCGGATAGGCCTGGCTCAGCCAGGCAAGCATTTCGGGAGAAACGCTTTCCAACGAAACTTTGCGGCCGCCCTCTTTGCCGCACATCGGGCACCGCTTGGCGCTCATCGCCCCATCTTGCCCTGAATGAGAACTGCCGCAGCCAGCCTTGGCCATGCGCAAGCGCGCCGCGCGGCCCCCGCATGCGCTGAATCGCCAAACCGCTCCGCCCGAGCAGATCTAAGTAATCGCCCACTTCCCGCACTCTTGCGGATGAGGGCCTACCCGCAATGGCCCGATGCCAATAGCGAGGTTCTTGGACATGGAGATTTCCCCTATTCACCGCGTGGTCGAGCCGGCCAAGGCGGAGGAGACGCCCAAGATTGGGCGGCCTCCGGCGCAGGACCGGCCCGACGCCAAGCCGCCCGCA
>JBGSIR010000071.1:0-1712 GCA_041742415.1 Fimbriimonadaceae bacterium
CTCGGCGGCGGTGGCCCAGTCGCTTTCCACCAGCCTGGCCGGAGTGGTCCAAGCCGAAGCCGCCCGCCGCCTGGATGAATGCGAGCTGGCCGCCGCCTGCGCCTTCCTGCTGTCCGAGGCGCCACCCCACGATCCCCTCACCGGCGATCCGATGGTGGTCGAAGCTGCGTCGGGCGGCTTCCGGGTTCGGCTCAGCAAGGTGGAAGGGGGCGAGGAGTGGCGGGAGTGGACGCGGGACGTCTGACGGCGATTGCCCCCCGGTGCCATATCATTAGTTCAGCATGCTGCGTGCTGTCTTGGGGATGAGTGTTTTGCTGGCCGCTGCGTGCGGGCCGGATAGGAATTTGGAGGCGGCGAGCCAGGAGCTGGACGCGGCCTATGCGCGGGCGGTGGAGATTGGGATGCCATTGACTCTGGAGGAAGCGAATGGCCCCATCGTGCCGGATGAGGAGAACATCGTTGCCGGCCTTCGGCCCCTTTTGGATGAGTGGACGCGGAATCGAAAGTCGGCGGATAAATATCAGCCCAGCGAGCCACGCCCGGCCGACATGGCGGCTATTGATGATGCTTTCTTTGCCGAGGCCGATGAGGTTCTTTGGCGCCCGCAGGCTCAGTTTCTGAGATCGAGTCCGTTTGGAACTGATATCACCGGCCTTGCCTTCCCTGAGCTGTCCACATTCAAGGGGGCGGCCCAAGCGCTTGCCTGGCGGGCTCAGGAAAGGGCGAGAGCAGGCGACTTTGAAGGGGCCGCATTGGACGTGAGAAGAATGCGGCGCCTAGCTTGGGCGTTGGGCCAAGACACGACCCTTGTCGCGGCCCTGGTTGCGCAAGCCATCGACGCCATGGCCATGCAGGACATCTCGGCCATCGCCCACGGCATGCGCGGCGACCGTGCTTCCCTTGTTCGGATGCGCGAGGCCATTCAATCCAGTTGGCCCCAGTTCAGCCTGCGGCGCTCGACCCGCTTTGAGGTCTTCCTCAACATCGATTTGGCCCGCAATGTAGAGGCTTCGGGTGGGCTGAGAGGAGTTTTGGCAGCCTTTTCGGAGAGTGATGAGGAGATGCCGTCGGCGAGCGAGCGCCCGGAATGGCGGCAGGACGGCAAGCCGACCGACCTTGAAGGACGCGCCTGCATGGCCCGGCTGCTGCAGCTTTGGAACCAGGCCTGGGCGGCGCCAGAGGCGACCAATGCCGAGTTCGCGAAGGCTCTGACAGATGCAAGAAAGAATGTGCGCCAGCACGATGAGTCCGACCGCTCTTATCTCTTAGTGATGCTGGTCTTTCCATTCATCGAAGGCGCGGGCCAAGCCTTTTTCAAGGCGGAAGTTCGGCACGAGCTGGCCATTGCGGGGCTCAGGGTGATGGAGCATCGCGCCCTCACCGGCCAGCTGCCCCAAAGCCTGCGCGAGGCGGGGGCGGTGGACAAGGTGCAGGGGCGGGAGATTCACTATGCGGTGAAGGACGGCGCCTTCTGCATTTGGACTAACGGCCCCGACGGAGTGAACCAAGGCCCCCACTTCTCCATTCCCGAAGGCATCCGCCCCGACGACATCTCGATGACATTTCCTCCGATCAAATAGGAAAAACTGCGCTATAGTCTTCTCATGCTTGGGAGAGCTTTAGGGGCCGCCTGCGCGGCAGCGTTCGTCATCACCGGCTGCGGGCCAGATCGGGACATCATGGAGGCCAGCGGCGAGCTGGAGGCGGCGCTG
>JBGSIR010000072.1:0-2728 GCA_041742415.1 Fimbriimonadaceae bacterium
ATGCTGGCCCTCGGCGCCGGCGCCGCCTTCCTGGCCGCCCGCCGTCGCCGCAAGGCCTGAGCCCAGCGCTGAACCAAAGGGGGGATGACGGCAGACCGCCGTCATCCCCCCTTTTTCGTGCTCAAACCTTAGGCCCGGCGCCGCCGCCCGTTCGGCCAAGGCGTAGGCAAGCCAAACGGTAGACTCCTGCCGCACTCCGAGCCCTCCATGGACCAGTCTCATATCCGCAATTTCTGCATCGTGGCCCACATCGATCACGGCAAATCAACACTTGCGGACCGAATCTTGGAGAAAACGGGAGCAGTGAGAGGCACCGCGCAGGAGCAGGCCCTGGACACCATGGACCTGGAGCGCGAGCGCGGCATCACCATCAAGATGACCGCCGTGCGGCTGGCCTATACCGCCCGCGATGGCCAGGAGTATCAGTTCAACCTGATCGACACCCCCGGCCACGTTGACTTCACCTATGAAGTGAGCCGCGCGCTCTTTGCCTGCGAAGGCGCCGTGCTGCTGGTGGACAGCACCCAGGGCGTCGAGGCGCAGACCATCGCCAACGCCAGCATGGCCATGCAGCAGAACCTGGAGATCGTTCCCTGCATCAACAAGATCGACCTGCCGCACGCCGACGTGGAGCGGGCCCGCGAGGAGATCGAAAACGCCCTCGCCATCGAGGCGCACGACGCCATTCCCTGCAGCGGCAAATCTGGCATTGGCATCGAAGACATCCTGGAGGCGGTGGTCGCCCGGGTGCCTGCGCCGAACGGCGACCCCGACGGCCCCCTCCGCGCGCTCATTTTTGACTCCCACTTCGACAGCTATCAGGGCGCCGTCGCCTATGTGCGCGTCATTGATGGCAGCGTGAAGCCCGGCGACCGCATCCAGATGATGTCCACCGGCAAGACCTTTATGGTCGACGAGGTGGGCGTCTTCCGTCCCAAGCTGGAGCGCGGCGATTCGCTCTCCGCTGGCGAGGTCGGATTCATCACGGGCGCCATCAAGAGCATCGGCGATGCCGCTGTCGGCGACACCATCACCGGCGCCGACCGACCCGCCGAGAAGGCGCTGCCCGGCTACCGCAAGGCTCAGCCGATGGTCTACTGCGGCCTCTATCCCACCGACACCGAGGACTACGAAGACCTGCGCGACGCCATCGACCGCCTGCGCCTGAACGACGCCTCGCTCGACTTTGAGCCCGAGACCTCGGCGGCGCTGGGCTTCGGCTTCCGCTGCGGCTTCCTTGGCCTGCTCCACATGGAGATCATCCGCGAGCGGCTGGAGCGCGAGTTTGGCCTCGACCTCATCCTCACCTCGCCCTCGGTGGACTACGAAGTCACGCTGACCAATGGCGACGTCGTTCACATCAGCAACCCCAGCGAGATGCCGGAGAGCCATCGCATCTCCGAGCTGCGCGAGCCGGTGGTGAAAGCCAACATCATGGTGCCCGCCGACTATGTGGGCGCCGTCATGACGCTTTGCCAGGATCGGCGCGGGGTCTATCTGAAGACCGAATACCCCTCGCCCACCCGGGCCATCCTCACCTATCACCTGCCGCTGGGCGAGATCCTGCTCGACTTCTTTGACAAGCTCAAGAGCAGCACCAAGGGCTATGCCTCATTGGACTACGACATGGACGGCCTGCTGCCCTCGAAGCTGCAGAAAGTTGACATCCTTTTGAACGGCGACATCGTGGACGCCCTCTCGTTCATCGTCCACAACGACTTTGCCTACTATCGCGGCCGCGCCATCGTGGAGCAGCTCAAAAAGGTCGTCCCACGGCAGCAGTACGAAGTCAAAATCCAAGCCGCCATTGGCGCAAAGATTATCAGCGCCGACGTCATCAAGCCCTTCCGCAAAAACGTCATCGCCAAGTGCTACGGCGGCGACGTCAGCCGCAAGCGCAAGCTTCTGGAAAAGCAGAAGAAGGGCAAGAAGCGCATGAAGAACATCGGCAGCGTCGAGGTCCCGCAGGAAGCGTTCCTCAGCGTGCTGAAGGTTGCGGAGTGATCTGCTTCACCAATTGGTGAATCACTGCCTCGGCCAGCCGGGGCGGCACAGCCATGCCGATCTGCTTGCGGACTGATTCGCGGCGGCCTTCGAAGATGAACTCATCGGGGAAGGACTGAAGGCGGGCGCGTTCGCGGTTGGTGAGGGCGCGGTCTTCGCTCCAGTGATAGATGTGCGTGCCGCCGCCGCCGCTTCCGGTCACCGTATAGGCGGGCTGGTCGGGGTGGAGGCGGCGATAGATTTGGCTGATCGTGGTCTTGGTGTTGATCTGCAGCCGCTCGGGCAGCCCCGCCGTGAAGGCGTTTTCGCCCGGCGCGATGTGCTGGAGGCGCTCCACCACATGGTGAGACATGCGGGCAAAGTCGTGGTTGGGGGCGTCGGGAGCGATGCCGGACAGGGCCTCGCCCGAGGTGGGCGGACGGTCGGCGGTGGTCGGCGCAGGGGGCACGAACGTCAGCCCGAGGTCTTTGCGAATGCCCACGATGAGCACCCTCTTTCGCTTTTGCGGGACGCCATAGTGGCTGGCGTCATACACCTGTTGGTGCAGCCGGTAGCCCGCTCGCTTGAGGTCGCGCAGGATGCGCTCAAAGGCGGCGCCGTCGTTGGAGCTGCGCAGGCCGCTCACGTTTTCTGCGACAAACGCCAGCGGCTGATGGATGCGCAGGGCCTTGACTCCGTAGCTGTACAGCGGCCCGAATTCGCCGCCCAGCCCCCGCCGCTCGCC
>JBGSIR010000073.1:0-2892 GCA_041742415.1 Fimbriimonadaceae bacterium
CTGACCTGGCGTGGACGCCGGGCGGCCTTGTCGCCTCCCGGCTGGCAGGGCTCAAGCTCGATCCACCCGCGCCGCTGCTCTCCAGCTCCGCCGGACCCGTGCCCTGGGAGGGTGTCGTGGCGCATCAAGGAGAGCTGTTCGAAGCCGAAGGAGAGCTGACAGAGACGGCCGTAGAGAGCAAGGACAAATCTGTGCGCCGCCGCCAGACGACGCTGACGCTGAAGTGGGAGGGCAAGACCCATCGCGTGGAGACCGAATTTCAGTGGGGCCTGGGCATTCTTCGCCAGGAGCACCGACTCGGGGCCGAGGACGCGATTCCGACCCCGGCGCTCAAGCACATTTCGGGGCCTTAGAAGGCGGTGCCTTCGTAGTCGCGCAGCAGGCCGATGACCTTGCCGATGATGCGCGAATCTTCCTGCTCGACACGGATGGGCTCATAGGCCGGGTTGCTGGGCATCAGGCGCACGCCGTCGGTGTCGAAGTGAATGCGCTTGACGGTGGCCTCTTCTCCCAGAAGCACAGCCACAAGGTCGTTGTGCTCGGCGCGCTCCTGCGGGCGGATGACCACGAGGTCGCGCGGGCGGATGCCGTCGCCGGTCATCGAATCGCCCTTGACCCGAAGGAGGAAGGCGCCGCGAATGTTGCGCACCATCTCACCAGGCACAGGCATCATTTCGTCGATATTGCCGTCGGCCAGGATGGGGTGGCCGGCGGCAATTTGACCGAGCAAGGGCAGCATGACCACGCGGCCTTGAGTGCTGTAGGCGGGATGGATGACCTTGATGGACCGGGGGGTGCTGCTGCGCTCGATGCATCCCTTCTTTTCCAGCGCGTCCAGGTGAACAGTGACGCCGCGCAGAGAGCCGATGCCGAATTTGTCGCCAATCTCGCGGATCGAAGGCGGATAGCCTTCGTCGGCGATGTATTCCACGACGAATTCCAGGATCGCCTCCTGCTTTGCGGTCAGTCCTTTGGCCATGTCTCCCAATCCTCCCCCAAAGGGGTCATGGACATGTTAGCACAAATGCGTCTACCATCCGACTTCCGGCCCGGCGCAGCCATGTGCGAGCGGTCCGTGCCATAATTGGCTTCCTTCGGGTTGATTGTTCATGTCTATCCTTGACATTCAGCGCTCCTTTACCAAGCCGGGCTGTCAAATCGCCATGGCTGTTTCTGGACTCGCCATTGCGATGAGCTTTGTTTTTATGGGCCCCATGTGCGGCCGGCAGGCGGGTCCCCAAGCGGGCGCGCCAGCTCTCATTGTGGCGGGCAAGCCAGTGAGCTACGACCAAATCCAGGACATCGAACGCTCTCAGGGCGCTATCGAAGACCCTGTGATGCAGGTTCAGGTGCTGGGCCGCGGCCTCGATCAGCTCATTCAGCAGGCGGTGGTCACACGGCTGGCCGATGAAGCGGGCATCAAAGTCGACGCCGCGCAGGCCCGGGCTTTCCAAGAGAAGCAGATGAATGAGCTGGTCAACATGCAGCGCCAGACTCTGACTTCGCTGGGAATGCTGAAGGAAGGCGCCACAGACGCCGATTTCACTAAGCTCTTCCAGGAGCAGAACGGGCAGACTCCGGAGGAGTACCGCACGGCATCTATGAAGATGCTGGACGACGCCCTGGCCGATGAAACCCGGCGCGACGCCGTGCTCGACTCCTTCAAGGCCCAGGCCCTGCTGGAGCGCATCGCGGGCACGATGACCGCCAATGAAAACGATTTGAAGGCCAATCTGCGCACGATTCAGGTTGAGCGGATGGCCTTTACGGACTTTGAGAAGCCCGAAGCCGAGCGTCTGGAAATGGCCCGCAAGGCCAAGGAGCGCATCGAAAAGGGCGAAAGCTTCGCCAAGGTCCACCAGGAGCTTTTGGGCGCAGCCCCCACGGCCCCCCAGCCGTTTTCTGGCCAGCAGCTCTCGCAAAACCCCGAGCTGGCTCTGCTCTCCGAAGAGGACAAGGGAAGCCTGGCCGATCCGTTTGTTGAGAACGGAGTCCCGGTGCTTTATCGGCTCGCCGAAAAGCAGGAGAACCTGCCCGCCGACTTCGAGACCAACAAGGAGACCTATCTGCAGCAGGAGCGGCAGACGATGGCTTCGGCCGAGCTTCAGAAGCGGGTGGACGCCGCCGTCAAATCGAGCGCTGTCGAGTGGCAGAACGCCAGCCTTAAGCTCATCTACGACGCCTACAAGGCGCTGGAAAACCCCGAGGTGAAGCCGGAGGATCTCCGCGCCATCATGGCCGAGGCCGACAGCCTCACCGGAACCGACAACACCGACCCGCGCTACACCGCAGTGGCGAAATTCGCCGCCTTCGACGCCCTGGCCATCCGCGCCACCGGCGATGAGCAGAAGGAGCTGGAAGAGCAGCGGCCCGCAATGATCGAAGAGGTTTTGGCCTTCTTCGAGAGCGTGGACCTTCGCATCCGCTTGGCGGAGCTGCAGTTCAATGCCGAAGATTCGATGGCGGGCGAAACCCTGCTGACGGCGGCCGTGAACAACGCGGGCTTTGACCCGCAAAACGAGGGCTACCGTGGCCGAATTGAAGGTCTTTTGAAGTCGAAGTCGGCCCAGATTGAGCCGGAAATCAAGACCCAGATCGAAGCCGAGCTGAAGCGCTGGGCCGATGAAAAGGCCGAAGTTGACCGCGAGCTGAAGGAGATCGAGGCCGAGCGCGCCGCCGCCGCCAAGGAGCTCGAAGCTGAGCTGGCCAAGCAGGACGCCGAAGACAAGGCCGCCGACACGGCTCCGGCAGACGAAACCCCGGCAGACGCCCCGTGAGCTCAGGGCGGCTGATCTTGGTGGGAACCCCGATCGGCTGCCTGGCGGACCTTTCTCCCCGGGGCCGCGAGGCGCTGGCGGAGGCGGACTTTTGGATCGTGGAGGACAGCCGGGT
>JBGSIR010000074.1:0-2961 GCA_041742415.1 Fimbriimonadaceae bacterium
GCCCCCACGCGCTGCGCCACAGCTATGCCGTGCACCTGCTGGAGGGCGGCGCCGACCTGCGGGCAGTGCAGGAGCTTCTTGGCCACGAAAGCATCGACACCACCCAGGTCTACACCCAGATGGACATGACAGAAGTGCAGCGTCGGTATCTGCAGTCTCATCCTCGGGCTTGATGGAATGAGTATGAATTTGCTGTTCGGCCTTATGTCTGAGGAAACTCGAGAGAACTACACCCGACTCCATGATGCTCAGACCGTGGGTTGGCGGTATGCGTCGGGCGAGTTCTGGCTGGATGCCGTGGACATCCGGGGCAAGAGTGTGCGCCTGCATGTCTCTCATGTCAAGGCGGTTTCGGCGCGGTTTACAGTGGAAATCGTGTTTGATCTTGAGCTTGCAGACTTTCAGGAAGCCTTGCACCGGGACGAGTTCGGCTATGGCGAAGAAGGTGATCGCATTTTGGAAGTGACCTTTTCGACGGCCGGTTTGATGCGGCTTCTGATTTGGTCGGATTCGAAGATTGAAATTTCTGTGGTGGAGTGATGGGGCTGGAGAGATATTGGGCGCAGTCTGATCAAGAGTAAGATGGTGAAGGGCAATATTGACTTAATGATTTGTGCGTCCCGTCCTCGCCAAAGATGCGACCAGCGCTGAGCAAGAGGCGGGCGTCGACCCTCATCCCCTGCCCCTTCTCCCTGTCTCAGGGAGAAGGGGTTCTTGTTTTGTGGATTCTTCAAGCAGGCAGGCTGATCTTGTCTCAGTGGTTCGCTTGTTGACCAAGGCCCGATCCATAACAAAGCCCCTCTCTTCGGAAAGAAAAGAGGGGCTTGGGGTGGCAGTGGAAAGCGTTAGTCCTTGACGAACTTTCGCTTGCCTTTGTCGAAGCCCTGCTCGACCTTTTTGTGGTCGTAGTGCCAGACGGGGCTGCCGGAGCGCTGGTAGAAGCAGACGTAGGACGACAGCAGCGAGGCCAGGAGGCGGCGGCTGGTGCGGCGGACGACGTTGATTTCCCAGAGGATGGTGAGGAAGTCGGCGCCCTTGGGCCAGTGCTTCATCACTTCCTGCAGGACATCGAACGTGGAGTTGTCGGCCATGTTGCCGGCGATGTCTCGCAGCTCTTCCATGCGCTGGGTGGAGATGTAGACGACGGGGTCGGTCTGCTCTTCCCAGGCGAATTCGAAGACGTTCGGCCGCTTGGTTTTGGTGAGCGAGAAGACGGCGCCGGATTCGACGGGCTGCTCCAGCCACCACTCAAAGAGGTTGAAGAGCAGGCGGGCCTTGGTGTTCATCCAGACCTGCATTTCCTGCCCGCCGGGGCCAAGGAGCATGACTTCTTGGATGCCGGGCTCTTCGAGGAACCAGCCGGTGGGGAATTGGCTCATGGGGAAGGTGCCGAGCTCGCGGTGGATGGGCTTGAGCACACAGCGCACCTGGTCCTGTTCGGCTCCCATGGCGGGCATGATGTCCTCGTCGAGAACGTCCATGGCCAGGGGGTGGTTCATGAGCTTGCGGAGGCTGCTGCTGAGGCCCTCGTCGGCCAGCTCGATGTCGATGAGGTGGCCCTCTTCGTCCTGCACCGCAGAGCGGACGTAGGTGAAGGGCTCGGGCACTTCGTGGATGAAGTCGGGGGCCAGGCCGGGCATTTGGAAGCGGTCTCCGCCCACCCAAACGATGCGGCTGTCGCCCTTGAGCGCTTCCATGACGATGTTGTAGTCGTCGGGGAAGGTCTTGACGTGCGGGGTGATTTCGAACTGCTCTTCCAGGATGCTGAGGGCCTGGGAGGTGGACTCGCTGGCCAGCACGCGCTGGACCATCTTCTCGGTGTCTTCGGGCGCCAGGCTGAGCGGGGCGACGTCTTCGACTTCGATCTCGGCCGAGACCTTTTCGCTGGCGCGCAGGGCGGCCTTGATCCAGTCGTTGGCGCTCTTCTCGGGGTGAATGAGGCTGTGGCCGTCGAAGACGAATCCGGGGATGGAGAAGAGCTCGGCCGCGAACTCCTGGTAGTCAAAGTAGTGGGGCTGGAAGGGGTCCTGCGGGTTGAGCGCCAGCCAGGCGACGGCGCCGATGGCTTTGGCATTCACCGGGGCAGTCTTTTCCAGGGCGATCATCAGGGCGTCGTCCTGCAGCCAGTCGAAGTCTTCTCCGAGGGCCTCCTGCACGGGCTTCAGGTCGTCGAAGATGACGCCGTTGGCAGCGAAGGACGATTCGATGGACTCATCCTTGGCGGCGAAGGTGATGGACTTGTGGATGACGCAGTCGTTTCGGGTGATGATGACGTCGGGGTCGGCGATGATGAGGCGGCGCATGAACGCGAGGGCCTCTTCATAGTCATATCCAGCCGGAGTGGGGGTTTCCTGGGCCAGCAGTCGGATGGGCATGGGGCCGGCAAAGCGGCGCACCACTTCGCGCATCACGTTCACAATGGGGCCGTTCTCGGTGGCGAGGCGGGCGGCGGGCACCCAGCGGCGCTCGTGGTAGGCAAACTTGTCGGGGTTGGCGGCCAGCAGAGCGCGCACCGCGCTCAGCGTGAGGCCCTTGTCTTTGAGGCGATCAGAGATCTCACTCGGCTTGACCACTTGGTGGAGCTCGGTGAGCTGCTCAAGGATCAGGCGGTCGGCATAGGCGCGGGCGCGCTGCTCATCGATCTTCAAAACGGACATCTCGGGCAAGGCAGGGGGCTCCCATCGGCGCGCACGCCGAGTCGTTTAGCATGGCATAGCCGGGCCGAATTCATCAGGACTGGCTGACCAGCAGCCCCAGCGCCGCCGGAAGCGCTGAAAGGGGGCGCTCCGGCGCACCCTTGCTGACCCATTAAGGAACAACAAGACAAGCTGCTGAGCCTGCGTCAGGCAGCGGCCAAGATGGGGCCGGGGCTTCGCGGCGAGCGGAAGGAGGCTTCGGCCGAAGAGCGCCGCAGCCTGGCCCGCCAAATGGAGGAGGCCGGACTGCGGCCGCCCGCCTATT
>JBGSIR010000075.1:0-2875 GCA_041742415.1 Fimbriimonadaceae bacterium
GCGGCGGCGAAGGCGACGGCTAGGGTTCTCATGATTTCACTTCTCCAAAGAAGAGCAGGGTTGGGCTGACAGGCAGCCGAGGCAGCGGCGGGAGCGGACGACCCGAAGTGTCCAGCCGCACTGGCGTGCTGCCGTCAAACGAGCCGGTCGCCAAAACGGGGTCGTGGCGGAGCTCCAGGTTCGGCAAAATCGATGTGCCGGCAACAAGGCCGGAGCTGCCGATTTCAGCCGGCATCCATCCCCATCGCTTCAGCCACACGGCCTGGTCGCTCATCGGCGCCGGGCGATTTTCGGTGATCGAGCCGAGGATTTGAACCCGAACATGGAGCGGCTCATCAAAGAACGGCGCCATGGGCGAGGATCCGAACTGGCGGTAGCGCTCCCGGTTGGCCTGCTCCCGGGTCAGGTTCTGCGGGGCCTGGAGGCTTCGCTCAAACCGGAAGCGAGTGTCCTCGGGGTTCGGGTTGAACGAGGGGCCCGGGATGACATAGAACGAGCCCTCTTCGGCATAGATCATCGCCTCGATGCGGACGTCTTGAGCCTGGATGGCCGATCGGGCGATCAGGAGGCTCTTGGGCGGCGAGCCGCCCGCCACCGCGGGGCGAATGTTGAAGATGGCCGACGAGCCCACCGGGTACTGAACACCCGTGACGGCATCCGTCATGACACGGCTCGTGTTGTTGTAGCCGCCTCCCGCCATGAAGGGCATCGCCACCTGCTCAAACCTCGGATAGGCATTGATGGAGGCGTCTCCCAGTCCATAGAGCGGCAGCAGCGGGTCGCGCGGCAGGTTGGGATCTTCGGGATAGAAGATCGAAGCGGCGTTGTAGGCCTCCGTCAAGGCTCCCCCCGTGTAGTCGAGGTCAAAAGCTGCTCCGAACTGGAACTGCCCGCCCGCCGCCGTGCTGCCGGTCGAGGGCCGCACGAAGATGGACGAGTATGCCGGGCCGCCGTCTTCGGCCGAAGCCAAGAGCAGAAGGTGCGGAGGAATGCGCCGACCGTTCAGGTCGGTGGCTCCGAGGACTGTCGGGGTCCACGTGCCCACCTGGCCGGCGACTCCCGAATTGGGGTCGAGGATGAACTCGGTTTCCAGGTTCAGCTCAGCTCCGCCGCCGGTGAAGTTGACTTCCACAGGATTCGGCGTATTGGGCAGCAAGTCGGTGGTCTTCACCTGAAGCTGCTGGCCGGGTGCCGGGCCGGCAAACATCGTGGCGTTCAGGGCCACGTGGTCGCGGGCCATCAGGCCAAGCGCCGACCGGGTTTGCTGGCCGCTGCCGTTGGGGCCCGTGGTTCGCGTGATGCTTCCATCGATATAGATCGTGCCGCCAGAGACGACGGTCATCTGCACATCGGCCGGAATGGCGCCGCGCACACGCACATCGCCTTCAATGTAGACGACGCCGTTGAACGGGCGGCCAATCGTCTGGAAATCAGCGTTCGTGATGGAGGCGTCGGCCTGGGAAAAGAGCGCTGCGTGGTCAACCGAGTTGATGGAGAACACTTGGCCGGCGATGTTGCGGAGACGAACACCCAGAGTGCTGGAGTTGGTTCCAAACCACTGGCTGGATCGGCTGCGCGAATCGCGGATGATCTCGAACCCGCCCGGATTCAGGCGCAGTTGGGCTGCGATCGGAATGTAGTACGGACCCTGCCAGGCCGAAGAGCTCGGGTTGTTGGGCCGCAGCCAGTCCTTCGGCAGCGAGTTAATCGGGGTCGAGCCGAGCCGCCAATCCTGCGGCGAACGGTTGCCTCGCTCGGCGCTGTCCACATAGACGCCATCACCGTAGCCAAATTGGCCCCGGTTCACACCGCCGACTTCATCGCCGCTGTCCCGAGTCAGGCTGACATAGCGGGAGGGACGACCGCTGGCGGAGGTGAAGAGCGACGGAGCCTCTTTGCGGGGAGTGCCGCGGGGCACGCCCTGGGCATCCGGCTCCTGCCGGCCATCGACCAGCAGACCCTGGGTGACAATGCCCGACCGATTGGTCGTGCCGCCCGGGACAGAGGGGAAAACGTAAGGGGCCGACTGGGTCCAGGTGTCGGTGGCGCGGTCATAGGTGTGGCCGAGCAGGTTCAGACTGGCTCCAGGCTCACCCTGCTCCACATCTCCGGCCACGCGCCAGGCTTCACCAATCGTTCGGTTGACGCTGGCATTGATGCTGCCAAAGATCTTGAGCGGCGCATTGGAATAGAGGCTGCCAAAGCCGGGGATCTGCGCCCAGTTGCTGCTGTTGCCCGGGCTTCCCGTGGGGAGGCTGAGGCCAAGATTCAGGTCCGGGGCGGCGATGCCCACCGATGTGTCGACTCCGGTCTGTTCGGCAGCGCCGACTCCGGCGCCGGAGCCCATGGCTCCCGAGGCCAACAGCTCACCGTCGCCGGCGGGAAATCCGATTTCGGCGTGACCGCGGCGCCGGTCCTTGTCAGTGATGAACCGAGCGGTCTCCAGCATGCCTATTGAGGCAATGGCGACCAGCTTCTCGGTCTCACCCTGCTCGCGGTCAAGCTGCCGCATTCGCCCAATTTCTCGGGCCAGATCGGCGGCGTCGGCAAAGCCGTTGATTCGAACGGCCTCATCAAGAGCCAAAGTTGGGTCGGTGCGCGTGCCGGAATCCAGGCTGCGGCTGCGGCCCACGGCTTCGATGAGGATGTAGCGCCCAGCGGCGCCCACCTGGCGGAAGGCGTCAGAGCTGCCCGCGGCAAAGGCGTCGAAGTCGCTCGGCGCATAGCGCACGCGAACCAATACGCGGCCGCTTTCGGTGCTCATGCGGGAATAGGGGCCAAGGAAGTCCGGCCCGCCAAGGTCAATTACGGTGCGCGCGGGGGCCGAGGCGTTCGGCGCAATCGTCAGGCCAGTGCCCGGGCGAAGGAAGAGGGC
>JBGSIR010000076.1:0-4628 GCA_041742415.1 Fimbriimonadaceae bacterium
CCCTCGGCCTGGACACCACCCCCGCCGCCTACCCCCAAGGCTCCGCCGCCCACCCGGCCTTCGCCGCCGCGATGGGCTGGCTGTAACCGCGGGATTTTCTGGGCAGAATCCCGCAATATCCGAGCACTTCAAGGGCGGGGCCTCGTAAAATGCGGAGGTGGCCGCAATTCGGGCGGCTCCAGTGACTCATGGCCATCTCCAACGACTCCGGAACCAAAACCTACTCCCTCGGCGGGCGAACCTTCGTTCTCGACCAGAAGAAAGCGGAGGAGGCTCTGAACGCCAAGCGCGTCATCAATGGCCGGGAGACCATGACCTTCAACCTGCTGCCCCTCCGCTATGAGTGGGCCTATGGCCTCTACAAGACCATGAAGGCCAACCACTGGGAGCCGGAGGACATCCCCATGCAGAAGGACGTGGAGCAGTGGCGCAGCACCACCGCCCTCACCGATGTGGACCGCTGGATCATCCGCATGGCCATCGGCTACTTCAGCGCCGCCGAAGGCATCGTGGGCGACAACATCCTGCACGTTGTGCGCGAGGCCGTCACCGCCAGCGAAATCAAGCTCGTGCTGGGCCGGCACGCGCACGAGGAGAACATCCACGCCGACTCGCTGCTCTACATGATCTCCAGCCTGGGCATCAACCCGCATGAATGCGAGGCGATGTTTGAGGACGTCGAAACCATCCGCCGCAAAAACGAATTCGTCACCCGCATCAGCCAAGAGCTGCGCCGCGACCTGGACCTGACCCAGACCGAAAACAAGCAGCTTTTGGCCAAAAACATCTTCATGTTCGGCCAATGCATGGAGGGCACGCAGTTCTATGGCCTCTTCGGCATGGTGCTCTCGCTCTATCGCCAAGGCAAGTTCAACGGCATCGGCACGATGTTCCGCTACACCATGCGGGACGAATCGAACCACATCGAGCTCTTCCGCCAGCTTCTGGTGGAGATGATCGAAGAGAACCCCGACATCTGGACCGAAGAGTTCCGCATGGAGCTGGTGGACACCATGAAGGAGGCTGTGGCGCTGGAGAAGGCCTTCATCGAAGACTGCCTGCCGCTGGGCTCGGTGGGGCTGAAGAAGGATGAATTCCTCAACTACATCGACTTCATCGCCGACCGCCGCCTCCTGGGCTGCGGCCTCCCCGCCCTCCACCCCGAAATCCAAAACCCCCTCCCCTGGCTCGCCGAGCTGATGGACATCAAGAAGGAGCAGAACTTCTTCGAGGGCCGCGTGACGGAGTATCAGAAGTCGGGCGCGCTGGCTTCGGTGGACGACGACGATTTATGAGTCGAATATGGGCCTGAAATATTTCAGGCCCATTTAGGGTACACTTCTGTCTGTGACTTTTGAATGGGTACACGACGCGGCTGATTCCTCTGGCCTTCTTCAGCCGTATGAGCCGAACAACGCCCAGGCCATCATTGAGGTCCTGGGGAAAGCCGCCCTGTCGAACATCATCGATCACTCACTTCTGCCTGCGATGTGTCAGCAAACCAAGTCCTTCCTTTTGTACGGCGGGCTGGTGCGCGAGGTCAGTTCGGGTCTTCTCTCAATTGGGGCAAAGCACGAGCCGCATGGCAACGCCGAATACTGGCGCTTTCCGGATTCCCCGCCCATTTGCATTGCCCTGGGTCAAGAAAGAACGAATTTCATTCGGCTTGATTCAACACGGGGGCTTGAGATGGACAACATCCTCGAGGCAAATGGACTTGAGCCGCTGCTCTTCGATAACGTCCCGTCGGGTTCTACTCAGCTCTTGGTCTTCGTTGTCAACAAAGCGCGCTACCCCATACAAACAACTCTGAGCCTCGGGCTCGTCTCTTCAAAGGAGCCAGGAAGGGAAAAACGACTGTACTGCACTGACGGAATCATTCCAATGGGATATATTAGTGGGTCATCGAACAATGACCGAGTCCGATAAGACAGGCCGAAACCTCAGGCTGGCCAGGGAAGCTCAAGGCTTAACTCAGGTTGCACTCGCTGAAAGTGTTGGCATCTCACAGTCAGAGGTTGCCAACATTGAGGCGGGTAGGCGCAGTGCTCAAGATTATCTTGAACGATTCTCAATTGCATTGGACTTTCATCCCAACTTTTTCACTGTTGAACGAGAAGAGTTGGATGAGGTGCCGTTGCTTTCATTCAGGGCAAGAAAGGATCAACGTGCATACACAAGAAAATCAATTTCTGCAAAGGCAACATTTGCAGCTGCGCTTGATAGTCTCGTCGTTTCGAATCGCAATGTGTTTGACTTCGACATTTTTGATGTGGTAGCGCCTGCAGATCCTACTGGCACCGCCCTAAGGGTTCGCGATATCCTCGGATTACGGAGGGGGCCGATTGCTTCAATGGTTGATGTATTAGATAAATTGAATGTCGCACAGTTCGGCTTTCTGGATACTTCGAAAAGCTCTGTTGGGGTGTCTTCATGGATTCTTGATAAACCGATCGTCCTCATTAATCAAGTTCCGCGGTCAAGGCAACGTGATCACTGGACTTTGGCTCACGAGCTTGGCCACTTGTTGTTGCACAAAGACTGCGACGAAAACTTTGTCGGTTCAAATGAGGCAGAAGCACAAGCCAATGATTTTGCAAGCGCATTCCTAATGCCGCCAGGCGATTTCGACAAGTTTCTGCCTAAGTCCCCAAATTTCACCCTGCTGCGCCAAGTAAAGCAGGATTGGCACGTCTCGCTCCAGGCAATTCTTGTCCAAATGAAGTTACGTGGCCTCTTGGCAGATTGGCAGTACAGAGATGCCTTCAAGAAGATTGGTGCATATGGCTGGAGGACAATAGAGCCTGAAGACAATGAACCAGAATCCTCTGTAACTTTGTTTGAGGGCATGAATTCACTCGTAAGGCGTGGGGTTCGGATTCCTTTATTGGTGTCATCAGAACTTGGCATGTCAACGCAGCTTTGTGCGGAGCTTTGCCCTTGCTGGAATTGCTTTGTGTCCCAGGAAGACTTCTTTTGATCGATCAGATGGTCTGAGGAATGTTTGGGAACGGGGTGGCCTGAGTATTTGCTTGCGAATACCCAGGCTTGCTTCATTCAGGCTCCCTTTGACCACAAGCGAGATCGCGGTGTCAATACTTTCTAGATTCTCGAAGCAATGGGACCGAACGCGTCATCGGCGGTCAACCCTCTCAGGCCCTCCGGGCCAGCTCTCCCAGTCTTGGGAGAGCGGTGCTCTGAGTCTTTGGGCAACCGTCCTCCCAAGCCTGGGAGGGCTCCGCGGAGCGGGGGGAGGGTTGGCTCCGGCTCCTCGCTTTCAAGGAATGTGAAAGCCCTTCCCCCGAAGCAGCGGGGGAAGGCTTTTGTGCGCGGCTTAAAACTCGAAGCGCTGCGCCGACGACTAGAACCCGTCGCACCAGCGGTAGGCGTCGATGAGCTTTTGCTCACCCTCTGCCCCCGGCTGACTGTTGCCGTGCTCCATGCCCAGGATGCCGGTGAAGCCCTTGCGGTGGATGTGTCCGAAGATGTTGCGGTAGTTCATCTCGCCCGAGAGCGGCTCGGCGCGGCCGGGGTTGTCGCCTTGTTGGAAGTAGGCGACCTCATCCCACGCCAGACCAATGTTCGGGATGATGTTGCCCTCGGTGATCTGCTGGTGATACATGTCGAACAGGATCTTGCAGCTGGGCGAAGCGACGGCTTTGCAGATCATGAAGGCCTGCGGAATTTCGGAAAGGAACATGCCGGGGTGGTCGCGGCGGTGGTTGAGGGGCTCCAGAACCATGACCAGGCCATGCGGCTCGAAGACGCCGGCCATGTGCTTGAGGCATTCGATGACGTTGGCGGTCTGGTAATCCCAGGCCAGGCGGAGGTCGTAGGGGCCGGGGACGACGGTCATCCACTTGGCGTTGACGCGCTTGGCGGTCTCGACGGCCGATTCGGCGATCTTCTTCAAGCCGTCAATGTCCTGCTTCAGCGCATAGACCGGCTTGCCCCATTCGGCGTGGGCCACAAAGACGCCCATCTCCATGCCAAGCTGCTCCATCTTGCGGGCGAGCAGGGTCTGCTCTTCGGCCGAGCGGCCCATCATGCCGTTGTCCTCCCAGGCGCGGAAGCCTTGGTCGTGGGCAAATTGAAGCTGGTCGCGCAGGTCGGCGCCGGCTTTGTTTCGGAACATGCCGAAGTGCGGGGCGTATTTCAGGCGGAACGCGGGCTCCATGGGACTCCTCAACGATGAGGAGCCAGACGCGGCCGCCCCGAGAACACCGGCGGCGAGGCCGGCCTTAAGGACGTCTCTTCGGGTGGGCTGAGGCATGGCGTCTCGGTCTCCTTCGACCGTGCCCCGCAGTCTAGCGGCTGGCGCGGGCTGGGGTCAAGAGAACTTGCGCGGAGGCGCAGCGTTTGTCAAGCCATGCTGCTGCCGATCCTCGCCCTCGTTCAGCCCGCGATCCAAACCAACGTCGCCTACGTGGAGAGCGGCCACGCCAACCAGAAGCTCGACCTGGCGCTGCCCGAAGGCGCCGGTCCGCACCCGGTGCTGGTGTGGATTCACGGCGGAGGCTGGCAGCGGGGCAGCCGCAGCCTCTATGGCCCCAAGCTTCCCTGGGCGCGGGAGAAGGGGTGGGCGTTTGCCAGCGTGGGCTATCGGTTCTCGCCGGAGGTTCAGCACC
>JBGSIR010000077.1:0-1606 GCA_041742415.1 Fimbriimonadaceae bacterium
GCGCCGACATCAGCGCGAGGTGCCCGCCCGCGCTGTTGCCCATCGCCAGCACCCGGCTGGGCTTCATGCCCGCCTGCGCCGCAAACTCATCGGTCCGGACATAGGCAAAGAACATCTGGACGCTGGCGACGGGGTGGGGGAAGCGATAGAGCGGGGCCAGCCGGTAGTCGATGCAGGCGCAGGCAAAGCCCTTCTCCACCCACCACGGGGCCTCGTCGCGAAACATCGTGCGGTCTCCGCTGATCCAGCCGCCGCCGTGGATGAACACAATCAGCGGCCGGTCTTCCCCGCCCTCCGGAGCAAAAAAGTCCCACGAGGTTTCGCCCGCCACGTCGGGCCGCCGAAGCCCCAGCCGAATGTCCATAGGCGCATTCTATCGCGGCCTGCTATGAGGGGCGCCCGCTGGGTACGATTTGGCGCAACGATGAAGCTGCACGAGTACCAAAGCAAAGACCTGCTGGCCCAGTTCGGCGTAGTGGTGCCGGGCGGCAAGGTGGCCAACAACGCCGAAGACGCCCGGAAGATCGCCGAAGAGCTCGGCGGCAAGTGCGTGGTGAAGGCGCAGGTGCTGATGGGCGGCCGCGGCAAGGCCGGCGGCGTCAAGCTCTTTGACAACGCCGACGACGCCGCCGCATTCACCCAGGAGCTCATCGGCAAGCGCCTCGTGAGCTACCAGAACCCCGCCGGCATGATCGTCGAGCAGGTGCTGGTGGGCGAGCTGGTTGACATCGCCGAGGAGTATTACGTCGCCGTCCTGCTGGACCGCGCCGAGCAGAAGACCGTCGTGATGATCAGCGCCGAAGGCGGCGTGGACATCGAAGAGACCGCCGCGAACAAGCCCGAAGCCATCGTTCGCCTGCACGTGGACCCCGCCTGGGGCCTTTCCGATTTTCAGGTGCGAGACGCCATCGCCGCGGCCCACATTCCCGCCCCCGCCCGCCGAGGGCTGGCCGCGCTCATCAAGGGCTTGGTCAAGGCCTATGAGGCCAGCGACGCCGAGATGATCGAGATCAACCCCGTCGCCCTCACCCCCGACGGCCGCGTGTTGGCCGCCGACGCCAAGGTGAGCATCGACGACAACGCCCTCTTCCGCCACGCCGGGTTCCAAGCCACCGAAAAGGACAGCTACGACGACCCGCTGGAGGCCGAAGCCGCCGAAAAGAACATCGCCTATGTGCGCCTGGGCGGCGACATCGGCATCATCGGCAACGGCGCCGGGCTCGTGATGTGCTCGCTGGACGAAGTGAAGGCCGCCGGCGGCAATCCGGCCAACTTCCTGGACGTGGGCGGCGGCGCTCAGGCTGAAAAGGTGAAGGCCTGTGTCGAGCACGTGCTGAAGGATCCCAACGTCAAGGGCCTGATGATCAACATCTTCGGCGGCATCACCCACGGCGCCCAAGTCGCCCAGGGCATCCTCACCGCCTTTGAGCAGCTCGACGTGAACATCCCCGTGGTCGCCCGCATCGACGGCACCGGCGCCGAAGAGGGCCTCAAGCTCCTCGAAGGCTCCCAGATTGTCGGCGCCCAGACCATGCAGGAAGCCGCCGCGAAAGTGGTGGCTCTGGCCGCAAAGTGACCCCCGACCCCGGGCCGCTCCTTGCGGCCC
>JBGSIR010000078.1:0-5222 GCA_041742415.1 Fimbriimonadaceae bacterium
GCCACCTGAGCCAAAACGCGGGCGCCGTGCGGGGCGAAATGGCGGGCCGGGCCTGGCGCTATGCCTGGGCGGCGCTGGCCTCCGATGGCCGCTCGCTCATGAACACCTTCATCTTCTGCGGCCTCGCCATCCTCACCCAGCTCACGGTGAACCCGCTGGCGGCCTATGCCCTCTCGCGCTTCCCGCTGGCGGTGGTGCCGCGCATCCTGCTCTTCCTGCTGGCCACGATGGCCTTCCCCGCCGAGGTCACGATGATCCCGGGCTTTCTGCTGCTCAAGGATCTGAGCCTGCTGAACACCTTTTGGGCGCTGGTGCTGCCCGCCGCCGCCAATGGCTTCATGATCTTTCTGCTCAAGGGCTTCTTCGATTCGCTGCCCCGCGAGGTCTTTGAAAGCGGCCAGATCGACGGCGCGCCGGAGTGGGTGATGATGATGCGCCTGGCCCTGCCCATGGCCAAGCCCGTGCTGGGCTACCTGGCGCTGCTCGCCTTCATGGGCGCCTATGGCTCCTTTATGCACGCGCTGCTGGTAACGCAAAAGCGGGAGATGTGGACGCTGATGGTGAACATCTACCAGCTCCAAAGCTTCGCCCCCCGCCCCGTCATGATGGCCGCCGTCACCCTCGCCGCCCTCCCCACGCTTATCGTCTTTCTGGCTGCTCAGAGGGTGATTATGCGGGGGATTATTCTGCCGGATGATCGGTAAGGCGATGCTGGGGCGCTGGTCTTATCCGGGCCAAAGATGGATCCATGACTGATCGCAACACGAGGATGGTCACGTGGCCCGTGACGGAAAATGGGACACTCGGGGAAGCTTAGTTGCTTTGTGTATCTTTCTTCAAAACATCCTTGAAGCGGGCATCAAGGGCAAGTCGGAAGCCTAGCCAGGCATGTCGGTCTTTGTCCATTGCGAGCCCTCTTGCAAACACATGCGGCCAGCCTCCGTCAATGCCGTCGCCCCGAAAGGCAAACCATCCAGGCATTGTCGGCTGGTCGCCAATGGGATAGCCAGAGTAGTCTCCTGCAGTCATTTCGGCAACATTGCCGATCATGTCGTGCAGGCCAAATGAGTTTGGAGGAAATGATCCGACGCGCATCCGCTCTCCCCCACCTCCAATCACGAAGTGAGCTTTGCGCCCATCGTAGCTGTCACCCCACGGATACTTGGCACTAGATCCTGCCCTAGCCGCATACTCCCATTCGATTTCGTTTGGAAGCCGATGTTCAAGCTCTGTTGAGGAAGAAAAAGCTTTGAGGACTGCATGAACGTCGCTGCGGCTGACATTCACGAGGGGAAGCATGCTGGAGCGAGAAGTCGCCAATCCCGCTGTCAGAATATCAGCCCAATGTGCTTCTGTCATTTCGTACTTCATAAGAAAGAAGTTTTGAACTTCTGCTTTATATGGCGGACTTGCCGAAGGAAATCTGTCGTCACCCATCGTAAATGCGCCTCCCGAAACGTAGCAATACTCGATGCCATAAGCATCATGCCAGCCGCATTGTGACAATGCTTGATCACCTTCAGGAGTCACTGAAGATCGGCATCCGAGTGAAATGAGCAAAGAAATTGCCGCCAATAGAACTACTTGCGCCCACCTCTTCATGCACATACCCTCAGCTTACAGCCTCTCGAAACGGCACCCTGTGACTCATTATAGCGCAGGCCTTCCAGAGACCAAACAGGCTCAATCAGCCGCCTTTGCGGGAGTCTATCCCAGGCGATACAGGAAAGGGGGCGAGGCTGAGAGATTGAAACCTGGATATTCGGAACGAATACCCAGGCCGCCCAGGCCATTATTCCTCGTAAATCATTGGCTCCCAATTCAACGCGGTATGCAGCACACGAACAACTTCAATGTCCGATCCATCAACTCGATAGAAGACGCGGTGCCCGTATCCCTGTGATCGGCGATGGTGTCGATAGACCAAAACTCGAGTTCCTGCCATCCCAATGACTTCCCGGCCCAAGGCAGGCTGTTCATTCAGCATATCAAGCTCGCGAGTTAGTCCTTCAAGATAAGCTTCTGCTTGCCGAGGCCCCCATGTGGCGGCCGTCGAGATTGAGATTCCCTCAAGGTCTGAGATGGCGGCAGGAGTAAGCCGAATCATGCGCCGCGTCGCGATTTCATCCAGGCGTCTCGCCGTTCACGCACGGCCTGCATGGCCTCTTCCAATGGCACAAGCTCGCCGCGCTCGGCCTGCTCGAGGCCAAGCTGGATCGCCGCCTGCTCTTCGGGCGTGGGCTGGTAGGCGCCGGAGTCAGTCTTCTCCAAGTCAGAAGCCACTGCTAAGATTGTACGCCAACCAGCGCCGGGGTAGCCTTCGGCTATGACTCGCGTGGGCATCATCGGGTGTGGATTTATGGGGCGGATGCACGCCAATGTTCTTTCGGCGCTGCCGAATGCCGAGCTGGTGGGCTGCCTGGACCTGAAGAGCGAGCGGAGCGCGAAGTTTGCCGAGGAGTTCGGCCTGCCGGTCTATGCGACCGTGGCCGAGATGGCCGAGCACTGCGATGTCATCGACGTCTGCACCCCCACCGACGCCCACAAGCAGTACACCCTGGAGGCCGCCGCCGCCGGGAAGCACGTGTTCTGCGAAAAGCCGCTGGCCCTGAGCGTGGAGGACGCCGACGAGATGATCGCCGCCTGCCGCGCCGCCGGAGTCGAGCTGATGGTTGGGCACTGCATCCGCTTCTGGCCCGAGTACGTGAAGCTCAAGGAGCTGGTGGACTCCAAGGAGCTGGGCGAGCTCGTCTCGCTCAACCTCACCCGCTACGGCGGCTTCCCCAAGTGGGCCAGCGACGGCTGGAACCGCACCGAGGAGCGATGCGGCGGAGGAGTGCTGGACATGCACATCCACGACACCGACTTCGCGCTCTATCTGATGGGCGAGCCGGACTCGATGATCAGCCACGGCAGCGTGGATGAGCGGGGCGCCGGCCACGCCTTCACCACCATGACCTTCCGCGACGGCCAGACCATCATCCACCTGGAGGGCGGCTGGAACCTGCCCCCCAACGCCCCCTTCAAAATGGCCTTCCGCGCGGTGTTTGAGAAAGGCGCCGCGATTTGGGATGCCGGCCCCATGGGCGTCTGGCGCGACGGAGCCGAGCCGGAATTCCCCGAATTCAAGGCGATGAAGGCCGAAGGCGGCGGCAACCTGAGCGACCTGGGCGGCTACTACGCCGAGTGGGCCGACTTCATCGACCGCCTGCAGGCCGGCAGGCCGCTGGAAGTGGTGACGCCGGAGTCCTCGCGCCTGTCGCTGAAATACACCCTGGACGAGATCGGGCAGATCAATGCCAAGGCGGCCCGCTAAAGGTCGCCGGCCACTTCGCGGATGCGCTGGATGTACTCCTGAGGCCGCATTTTGCTGGCCATGGAGTGCCGCCCCACCGGGAACTGCCATAGCGGCAAGCCGCTGGCTTCGCGCAGCGCCTCGGCGTGGGAAAAGGGAAACGTCTGGTCGAACCGGCTGTGGATGATGAGCCCCCGGCGGCCCCGCCAGGCGCGAATGGACTGCTCGGGCCGAATCTCCGAGGGGTGCAGGCCCAGCCAGTGCGAGCCAGCCTCCATCACGGGGCGAAAGAGCGGCCGAAGCGCGGGAAGCGGCGCGGCGTAGTCGAGCGAGGCCGTCTCAAGGTCGCTGAAGCAGCCCTCGGTGATGACGGCGTGGAAGAGGTCGGGCCTCCGCTCCGCCGCCAGCCAGCTCGCCGCGCCGCCCATCGAAACGCCGATCAGCACCACCGGCGACTCCGGCCTCTGCTCTCGGCACCACTCGGCCAAGGCGATGACTTCCTGAGATTCCTTGAGCCCGAAGCTGACCCCTTTGGCCGGACTGATCGACTGGCCATGCATCGCCGGAATCGCGGCTGTGCGCCCCACGCGCAGGATCTCTTCCGCCGCATGCCGCCACACCCCCGGACGGCCTCCGTAGCCATGGATGAACAGATAGACCGGATCTGACGCCCGCCCCGGCGCGATGTTGGTGAAGACAGGCAGCTCATAGCCAAGCCCATGCGACACGGAGCGGCGCTCCAGCAGGTGCGGGAGCTGGCCCACGGGCTGGCGCACGGGGTGAATGTAGCGGTGCGCCAAGGCCCGCAGAATCGGATTGGGCTTAGAGGGCGGCTTCTGCGGCATCCATGGTGTTGGCCAGCAGGCTGGCGACGGTCATCGGGCCAACTCCGCCCGGCACAGGAGTGATGGCCGACGCCACCGCGGCGCAGCTCTCATAGTGGCAGTCGCCGACGTCGCTGTCACGGCCCTCCACCTTGTTGTATCCGGCATCGATCACCACGGCGCCCGGCTTCAGCCAGTCTCCGCGCACCATCTCGGCGCGGCCCACGGCAGCCACCAGGATGTCGGCCTGGGCGCAGAGCTCGGGCAGGTTCTTGGTGCGGCTGTGGGCGATGGTGACAGTGGCGTTGCGCTCCAGGAGCATGAGGGCCATAGGCTTGCCGAGGATCACGCTGCGGCCGATGACCAAAGCGCTCTTCCCTTCACATTCCACGCCGTAGGCCTCCAAAATGCGCGTGATGCCCAGCGGAGTGGCGCAGCGAAAGCCCGGAAGGCCCGCCGTAAGCCGCCCCAGCGAAGCGCTGGTGATGCCGTCGACATCCTTGGCCGCCCCCAGAGCTTCCAGCACGGCAGGCTCGTCAATCTGCTTGGGCAGAGGGTGCTGAATGAGGACGCCGTGCACCGCCGGGTCGGCGTTCAGCTCATGCACCCAGCGCAGAACCTCTTCGGTGGTGCTGTCCGGCCCCACGCTGCGCTCGCCGCTCTCCATGGCGCAGAGCTCGGCCCATTTGCGCTTCATTCCGACATAGGCGAGGCTGGCGGGGTCCTGCGAGGCGACGATGGCCTCGATGCGCGGGGTCACTCCCTTTTCGCGCAGGGCGAGGGCCCGCAGCTTCAAACTTGCCCGGGTTTTGCGGGCCAGGGCAAGGCCATCCAGGATGACGGGAGAAGACATGACGTGAGCTTATCCCCGGCGGGCGTGCTCGCGGTTCATATCCGCCACGAGTCCCCGCATCTCTGCCCGATGGGCCCGCAGCTTCTCGGCCAGATCTGGGCGCCCCAAGGCCAAAATCTGCACCGCCAGCAGCCCGGCGTTCTCGGCTCCGCCGATAGCCACCGTGGCCACCGGAATTCCGCGCGGCATCTGCACGATCGAGAGCAGCGAATCCTCTCCGCTCAGCGCCCGGCTCTGCACCGGCACGCCG
>JBGSIR010000079.1:0-4472 GCA_041742415.1 Fimbriimonadaceae bacterium
GCGGGCTGGCCCTCGACTTGGGTGCCGTTGGTGCTGCCGAGGTCGCGCACGGTGACGCCGCCATCGGCCGCGAGGGTGAATTCGGCATGACGACGGCTGACGCGGACATCCTCAATCACGCAGTCGCCTTGCCGGCCGACAGCATTGGCGCCGGGGCGCAGTTTCAGCTCGCGGCCGTCCTCCATTACCAGCACCGGAAGCTGCACGGCAGGCGCCCCAAAGGCGTCTTCGGGCAGGGCCATTTCAAAGATCAGCCCGCACTCCATGCAGAACTTGAGCCCCGGCGGGTTCGAGCTGCGGCAGACCGGACATTGAACCGGCTTGATGGTGGCCGTCACGTTCAGGCTGAGGGGGGAGCCCATGATCGTGCGGTTCGGGTCCACCACAGGCGGAGCTCCCATCGCCTGTGTTCGGTTCATGTCGGCCATAGCCGCCCCTATTTTGCTCTATTTGCGGGCGCCGCGACCCTGGGGATTATTTTGCCTGGCGCCGATACCTGGCATTGAGCGAGCCGAATTTCGGCTCTGGAACTCGAATTTATGAAACTTGGCGCGAAGTTGACGATCGCCTTTTTGGCTGTGGGGCTGATCCCCTTTGCCACGGCAGCCTATCTGGCATTGAAGGAAACGCTGCTGCTGCAGGAACAGTCGACGCGGTCTCTGGAGACGGCCGCGGAGAACGTGGCGGACAAGGTGGAGCGAAACCTCTTTGAGCGGTACGGAGACGTTCAGGCGTTCGGCTTTAACCGGGTGTTCCGCCAAAAGGATCTTTGGTATCAGCAGGGGGCCGAGGCTCCGCTGAAGCGGGTCATGAATGAGTACATGAGCACTTACACCCCGGTGTATGAGCGCATGCTGCTGGTGGACGTCAACGGCCGGCCGATTGCTGTGAACAGCAACGATTACGCCGGCAATGCCGTGGACACGGCGCCCTTCATGAACGCCAACTACAAATCGACGCCCTGGTTCAAGGACGTGATGGCGGGCAAGTTTTTGGAGGGCGACGGCATCACCGGCACTGCGGCCTATGACTTTGCCTTCGACGAAGAGATCAAAAAGGTCTTTGGCGGCTCAGGCTTGGTCATGACCTTTGCGGCTCCGGTCAAAGACTCTGCCGGAAACATCATGGGCGTCTGGTCCAACTCGGTGCGCGCCGAAATGCTCGGCACCATCCTGGAGCAGGAGTTCCCGGCGCTTGAGCGGCTCGGACTGAAGTCCGCCGAGCTCAGCATCATGGACCCGACCGGCACGATCATCCTGGAGCACCACCCCGAGCACTTGGGGAATGAGTTTGCCGTTCAGGCAGACGTGGCCCTGAAAGAGAACAACGCTGCGGACGTGCCCTACCTGCAAAAAGTGATTGCCGAAGGCGGCAATCAGACCGGCTTTGTGCAGACGGCCGACGAGGGCGGTCAGGGCGTCTCCTTTGTCAAATCCCAGGGCGCGATGGGATACAGCGGCGTCGGCTGGATCATCGGCGTCGGCGCATCTGAGGCCCAGCTTCAAGCCGCCATGATTGAGGTTCGCAATCAGCTCATTACAGTTTCGATTGTTGTCATAGCCTTGGTTTTCGGGGCCGCCTGGCTTCTTGCTCGGGTGATCAGCAAGCCGATTTCGGAAGTCAGCCTGGCGATGCAGACCCTCGCCGAAGGCGACATCAGCGCTGAGGTCCGCCATAAGGGCTCCGACGAGATTGGCCAGCTCGCCGACTCGGCTCGCCAGCTTGTCGCCCGAATGAAGGAATATGCCGGCTGGGCCACCCGCATCAGCAATGGCGACCTTCGCAAGCGTGCTCCCAAGCGCATCATCAATGAAAGGGACGCCATCGGCTGGTCTCTCACCAAGATCATGGACTCGCTGAACAACTCGGTCGGAGCCGTGCGCCGCGCCTCCGACGAGGTGGCTCAGCTCAGCTCCACCGTCCGCGAAGCCAGCGCCAGCATTGCCGGCGCCAGCCAGCAGGTGGCCGCCCGCAGCACCGAGATTCTCGTGGCCGCCGAAGCGACCTCCAGCGCCAGCGTCGAGGTGGCGGAATCCAGCGAGAACCAGGCCCGAACTCTTGGCGGCGTTGTTGCCGAGGTTCAGGCCATGGCCAACGCCGTCGCTCAGGTCACCGAGGCCATCCAGAACATCGCAGTCTCGACTGGCGTGGTTGATTCCAGCGTTCGAGAGGGCACGAGCACTCTGGAGGGCATGAAGACCATCCGCGAAAGCACGCAGGAAGTCGGCTCCAAGCTGGGGCAGATCTCCGAAAAGAGCAGCCGCATCGGCGCGATTGTCAGCCTCATCGACGATATCGCCGGACAGGCCAACCTGCTTGCTTTGAACGCCGCCATCGAAGCCGCCCGCGCCGGAGAGCACGGCAAGGGCTTCGCGGTGGTTGCCGACGAAGTGCGCAAGCTTGCCGAGCGGTCTTCGCAGGCCACGGCCGACATCATCAGCCTCATCGGCGAGATGACCGAGCTGGTGGCCATGAGCAACAGCGCCATGGAGCGCGCCAACCAGGCCGTGGAAGTCGGCTCGGCAAGCGTCATGGCTCTCAATGAGCCCGTTGGCGCGGCCAGCAGCCTCGCCAGCGAAGTCTCCCGCCTCGCCAACAGCGTACACAGCTCCATCGAGGATGTGGCGGCCATTACGGACGAGAACTCGGCTGCAGCCAGCACCATGGCCAACAGCACCGAAGAGGTGAGCCGAAGCATCCACGATGTGAGCGCAGCGGCCGAAGAGACCACCGGCTCCACCGAAGAGCTGACCGCTCAGGTCACCGTCCTCGCCCAGCTCGCGGCGGAGCTCGACTCCATCGCCCGCGAGTTCAAGATCGAAGGCATCGACCCCGACGAATGGATCGACCGCCCGGCGGCCACCGAAGACCTGCGCCGCGCGGCCTAAGGCTCATCCAGCAGCGCCACAGAGCCCCTCTCCGCCTTCGGGCCGGAGAGGGGCATTTCTTTGCCTTCCGGGTCTTTTTGGATTGGCGCGTCACCGCGCCCTAGTCCTTGTAAGGATCCTTCACGTCCGGCCCCGCCATGGCCACTCCAATCGGTTTGAGCCGATGCAAGACGCGAACCGATTCCGAGTGAGCGGCCAGCACGTCCGGCAGGCGCTTGTAGACGTGCATGGATTCATCCACGCCGCCGCCCTTCAGCACCACCCCGGCCTCCTGCACCGAACGCAGCATGGCGCGTTCGCTCACCTGGCCGATGATCCCCCGCTTGCGGTCGCCGAGGGCGGCCTTGCGGCCCATCACGCGGCCCGCGCCGTGCACGGTGGAGCGCAGTGCCGCTGTGGCCTGAGCAGAATCGATCCCTTCCAGAATCACCGAATCCTCCGCCATTGATGAGCCCACAAAGCCGCGCTGGCCCGGGAAGGCGGGTGTAGCCCCTTTTCTCACAACCCAAAGCTGCTCGCCGCCATGCTCTTCGCGCCAGGCGAAGTTGTGGTGGTTGTGAACCTCGTCGATGATCTTTCCGCCGATGATCTTGGCGGCGGCTTGGCACACCCAGTCGCGGCCGGCATAGGCATAGCGCCCGGCCAGCTCCATGGCCGCCAAGTAGTCCTGCCCCGCCGTGGAGTGGATGGAAAGCAGGCCGATTCCAGCCTCCGAGACCTCGGACAGCCGCTTGTATTCAGTTGCGATGGCGTGCCCCAGCCCGCGTGAGCCAAAGTGGACCCCGACCCAAACCCGCTCCTGCTCATCCACAAAGACGTCCACATAGTGGTTGCCTCCGCCGACGGTGCCGAGCTGGCTGCGGGCGCGCTCCTTGGCGGCCTTCAGCACATCCAATTCGGCCCAAAGGGCATCGTCGAAAAGCTCATGGTCCACCGACTCGTTGTTCTTGCGGCCCACACCAAAGCTGACTTTCTTGACAATGTCCTCCATGATTTTGTGGATGGAGGCTTTGACCTTTTGCGCCGGTGCGTCCAAGAGAACGGCCTTGTTGCCGCAGGCAATGTCATAGCCCACGCCCATCGGCGAAATGTGCTCGGGCCAGGCGGCGACGCCGCCGATAGGAACGCCGTAGCCAACGTGGTGGTCGGCCATCAGCGCCACCCGCGCGCCAGTGTCGCGAGCGTTGATGATCTGCTTGACGGCCGCCTCTTGGGGCTCGCCAAAAATGGGGAATCCGTGTTCGATGTTCATGATCTGTTCGAGGGTCGAGGCCTCCCGAAACAGCCATCAAACAGGACAATGTCTGCGATTGCGCGCCGGGCAGGCAAAGGGGGCCGCCCGGCAAAAGTGGTGTGCCGAGCGCTTCAGGATGGGTTATCCGTGGAGCGATGTCGCATGACTTGGCTATTGTTCCGCATTCCGCAAGACTCGTGAGGCCGGTGGTCCTGCGGGACGCGGGAACTTTGGACCCTTTTTTATTCTTCCGGCGTCATAGAAGGGAGGCGAATTATCGTGGGTAAAGAGCGAAAGAAGGGAAGTTTTCGCGGCGCGGCTTGGGTGGGCGCCCCGGCGCTGGTTTTGGC
>JBGSIR010000080.1:0-4198 GCA_041742415.1 Fimbriimonadaceae bacterium
ACCGCGACCTCAGGCGGGCCGCTGCAACGGGGACAGATCCTGCGCTATCAGCCGTCGGCCCTGGAGGGCGAGACGGGTGCGGCGGCAGATGCGGGCCGTGTCCAGCTGTTCGTTGAAAGTGCCGACGAACGCACGCTGAACATGGGCGACAACCTGGTCGTCGCGCCCTGGGGCCACCTGATCGTGTGCGAGGACAACTATTCGGCGGCGACCCGCAACCATCTGAAGGGCGTTACACCCGACGGCCGCCTGTACACGCTCGCCAGGAACGCCTTCAGGGGCAATTCGGAATTTGCCGGTGCCGTGTTTTCGCCGGATGGCGGGACGCTGTTTGTGAACCTCCAGTTTCCGGGCATCACCCTGGCCATCACGGGGCCGTGGGAGACCGTGATCGCCTGACACGGACCTTCCGGTGCTCCGGCCGTCTTCGATCTGTTGCGTCCGGAGTCTAGGGCCGACTGCTTGAACTGTACGGTGTGCCATGACACGCCTGATCGCCAGCGCCTGCTTTCTCTTCGGCCTTTGGGCTCCGGCCGTCGCTGCGGCTCAGGTCGAGACTGATCGTGGGCGTCCCCCCGCACTCGTCGTGACGATCGTCATCGACCAGTTCAGCGCGAATCTGTTCAACCAGTACCGCAGCCGGTTCACGGGTGGCCTGCGCACTTTGGCCGAACAGGGTCTGGTCTATGCCAACGGCTATCAGGCCCAGGGCATCACCAAGACCTGCCCAGGCCACGCGACCGTGCTCAGCGGAGCCTGGCCGACAACGGTGGGCATCCCGTCCAACGAATGGATCGACCCTGTCAGCGGACTTCAGGTCTATTGCCTGGGGGCACCGCAGAACACGCTGGCCGACGGCGGACCGGGCGAGAACGGCCGCGTCGGGCCCGACAACATCCGCGTCACCATGCTGCCCGACTGGCTGAAATCCGTCAGCCCGCAGAGCCGCATCTATGCCGTGTCGGGCAAGGATCGCGGGGCCATCACGCTTGCCGGCCATCACCCTGACGGGGCCTACTGGGTCCAGGAAGGCTTCGGCCTTTTCGGCCACGCGGGCCATCACGTTCACGGCCTCCACCGGATAGCGCCCGGCGGCGGTTTCGCCCGAGAGCATGAGGGCGTCGGTGCCGTCGAGAATGGCGTTGGCGATGTCGCTGGCTTCGGCGCGGGTGGGGCGGGCCAGGGTCATCATGCTCTCCAGCATCTGGGTGGCGGTGATCACCGGCTTGCCGGCCTTGCCGCAAAGAGCGATGATCTCCTTTTGCGCGATCGGCACGTCGTCCAGGTTCATCTGGAGGCCGAGGTCGCCTCTGGCCACCATCACCACGTCGCTGGCCTTGATGATGCCGTCAATGTCGCCGAGCGCCTCGCGGGTTTCGATCTTGGCCACCAGCTTCATGTCGTCGCTGGCCCCTTTCTGCTCCAGAACCCGCCGCAGCAGGCGCATGTCGGCCGAGCGGCGAACATAGCTGAGCGCGATGAAATCGGCGCCCATGGCGATGGCCTGCTCAATGTCCTGTACGTCCTTGGGGGTGAGGCTGGGGGCGTCAAAGCTGCGGCCCACCACGGTAATGCCGCGCCGGCTGCGCACGATTCCGCCGCTCTTCACTTCGGCGGTCCAGACGCCGTGAGAGCAGGAGGAGACGACCATCTCAATCTCGCCGTCGCCCAGCAGAATGTGGTCGCCAATCTCGATGGCGTCCAGCACCTCTTTGTCGGCAATCGGAATCGATGCCCCTTCGCCGCCAAACTCCACGGTTTCGCCGCGATGAATTTCCAGTCCCTGGTCGGGCATTTGACCGATGCGGAACTTGGGCCCCTGCAGGTCCACCAAAACTCCGGTCGGGCTTCCTTTGCAGGCGCGCACCCATTCGGCGAGCTGAATGCGCTCGGCCCATGTGCCATGGCTGCAGTTGAGGCGGGCCACGTTCATGCCCGCGTCTTTCAAAAGCTGAACGTCTTCCTGGCTGGTCTGAGCCGGGCCCAGGGTGCAGATGATTTTGGTGCGCCTCACTGGCCCATCTCCGACTGAGCTGCCTCGAATTCGCCGACCAGCGCCTCGACAGCGCGAAGTCCGCCCGCCCAGAAGGCGGGGTCTCTCAGGTCCACTCCGATGCGGGCCATGAGGTCGTAGGGGGATTCGCTTCCGCCGCGCTGCAGCACATCAAGATATCGGTCGGCAAAGCCCGCGCCCTCATCTTTCGCCTTTTGATAAACGCTCAAGGTGAGCAGCTCGCCAAAGGCATAGGCATAGACATAGAAGGGCGCAAAGAAGAAGTGGCCCACATAAGTCCACCAAGCGCTGTGCTCTTCGCCCAGGGCCACGCTGTCCTCAAACATCGACTGCATCTCCTCCTGCCAATAGCCGCGAAACTCTTCGGGGGCCAGCTCGCCGATCTCCCGACGGTGCAGATGGCATCGGCGCTCAAAGCGGAACATTGCCGACTGCCGGTGGACGCTGGCAAAGATTCCCTCCACCTTTTCGCCATAGAGGCTCAGCTTGTCCTGCGGCGAGGCCTGGCTCACCAGGTCGTCGAAGACCAGCATCTCCGCAAAGATCGAGGCGAGCTCGGCCAAAGGCAGAGTGCCGTGGAAGTTGAACCAAGTCTGCGCCCGGCTCAGGCTGGCGTGAACTCCGTGGCCAAGCTCGTGCGCCAGGGTCATCACGTCGTTTGGCTTGCCGTGATAGCTCATTAGCATCACGGGGTGCAGGTCGGGCGTGATGTAGCTGCAGAAGGCGCCGCCGCGCTTGCCCGCGCGGGGCTCGGCTTCGATCCAATTCTTGTCGAAAAACTCCTCTGCGCGGGCCTTCATGGCCGGGCTGAATCGGTCAAAGGCCTTCAGCACCATCTCTTTGGCGCGGGGCCACTCGACATGGCCTTCGGCGCCGGGCAGCGGAGCGTAGCGGTCCACGTGGGTGAGCTCGGGCAGGCCAAGCACCTGCTTTTTGGCGCGATAGTAGCGGGCCACGACGCCGCTGGACCGCTGGCAGAGGTCCATCACGATGTCCACCGTCTCCTTCTCCAGCTCGTTCGCCAGGTTGCGGCTCTGCTCGGGGTGGTCCATGCCGCGCAGGTCGTCGTCCAGCTTCTTGTCGGCCAGCAGAGTGTTGTAGGTGAAGACGATGACCCGCTCCAGCTCGGCGATGCCTTGGCTGAGCGAGGCGGCGGCGGCAATGCGCATGCCGCGGTCCTCGTGCCGCAGGAGCTGCAGCACTTCGCTTTCGTTCATCTCCTGCTCCTCGCCGCCGGGCGGGGTGAAACGGAAGACATGGGTGCTGAAAAGCTCTTCATGCAGGCGCACCCAGGCGCGGCTTCCCACGTTGGATATGCGCTCCAGCAGCACCTCCTCAGGCTCCGTAAGCATGAAAGGGCTCATCGCCCGCACGCGCTCGATGTGGGCGCGGTAGGGGGCCAAGACCTCGTCTTCGAGCAGCGGGCTCAGCCACTCCTCGGGCGCCTGGCTCAGCTCCAGCTCAAAAAACATCGTCTCGGCGGCCAGCTCCGATCGGCGCTCGCTCATGCGCTGATAGAGGGCGCCGTGCTCTGGCTTGCTGGTGTCGGCGGAATAGACCAGGCTCGCGTAGGTCCCGGGCTTGGCCGACTCCATGCTGATGGACTCCGATTCCTTCAGGGCGTCCAAAAGCCCGGCGGCGTCCAGCTCGGCCACGCGGCCCAGATATCGCTCGCGAAAGGCTCGGGCGCGGTCTAGTTCGCGGTCCAGGTCGGTATCCAGCCGGGGGTCGGTGATGCTGGAATAGAGGGCGGAAAGATCCCAGCAAATGCCGGCGGCAGTCGGAGCGTGGGCCATCGCTCGAATTATGCCTGGCCCGACCCCTTCGGGGCGGCACAATGGAGGCAGGCCATGATTCGTTCGCTCCACGTCACCGGCATTGCGCTCATTGACGAGGCCCGCCTGGAGCTCGGGCCCGGCTTCACCGCCATCACCGGCGAAACCGGCGCGGGCAAGTCGCTTCTGGTCGATTCGCTGCAGCTTGCCCTCGGCCGACGGGCCGACGCCGAGCTGGTGCGGGCGGGGGAAAAGCGCGGCGTAGTGGAGCTGATGGCCGAGCCCCCGGCCCGGCTGTTTGAAGCCGACGAGCTGGAGAACGGCCAGATCACCATTCGCCGGGAGCTTTCGGCTGAGGGGCGGTCCGTGGCCAAGATCAATGGCAAAACGGCCACGGTGGCGGCCCTGC
>JBGSIR010000081.1:0-1799 GCA_041742415.1 Fimbriimonadaceae bacterium
GCGTTGCGCGGGTTGGCAAAGACCTGCTCGCCCCGCGCCAGCCGCGCCTCGTTCAGTTCGGCGAAGACCTGCTTCGACATCAGCGCTTCGCCGCGAACTTCCACTTTTTCAGGGCCCAGAAGTGAGAGCCGGCCCGGCACGCTGGGCATCGTGCGCACGTTGGCGGTGATGTCCTCGCCCTCTTCCCCATCGCCCCTCGTCGCGGCCGTGGTCAGTTCGCCGTTTTCATAGGTCAGCGAAAGCGAAAGGCCATCGAATTTCAGCTCAACGATGTATTCAATTGGCCCCTCGTGATCCAGCCCCCGGCGGATGCGGTCATCCCAAGCCGCCAGCTCTTCTGCTCCAAAAGCGTTCTCCAGTGAGAGCATGGGCGCCATGTGGCGATGCGGCTGAAAAGCGCGCGACGGGGCTCCGCCCACCTTCTCTGTCGGGCTTTCAGGCTCCTTCAGCTCTGGCCATTCGGCCTCTAGGCTCACCAGCTCGGC
The DNA here is from genome assembly GCA_041742415.1 of Fimbriimonadaceae bacterium. GTDB lineage: Bacteria > Armatimonadota > Fimbriimonadia > Fimbriimonadales > Fimbriimonadaceae > JBGSIR01. Next base: position 486 of record JBGSIR010000081.1, read on the forward strand.
CATCAAGGCATCGAACTCGGAATCGCTGATCTCGGGCTGAGCCTGCTCGTGGTAGAGCCGATTGTGGCGGGCGATCTCTTGGCGCAGCTCTGCCGCCCGCGCCTGGGCCTGGCTCAGCTCTCCCACGCCTTGGCCCCCACGCGGCCCGCTTTGAGCTTGGTGGTGAGCCTGCGCTCGCTGGCCTCAGAGCCGTCCAGCGGCTTCACTTGCCCCACGGCCAGGCTCGAAACATCCACCGCATCCACGCACCCCAGGTCCAGATTGAAAATGACCGTGCCCGTGCCCGTCAGCACGCTGGAGACTTCGGCCGTCGCCTGCTCGCGGACGGTGGTCTGCTCCAAGGCCGAGTTTTCCAGGTAGGTGGTCTTCTGCTCCAGAGCCACTTTGATGCGAGCCTGGCCGTTCTTCACCGCCTCCAGCTCGCACTGATAAGTGACGGGGCCGCCCGCGAAGGGGCGCTCAAAGCTCCACTTCTGCCCGGGCTCGCCCAGGCCGCCTTCGGGGAGCTCGATCGGGAGATAGGTGAGGTCGGGAAAGCGCTTGGGGTCCAGGCCCGGCAGAGGCACAGGCAGGGGCTTGTCGGGGGCGTCGGTAGCGGTCATGCGGCCCTGCGGCGTGACCGAGATCGTCGTTTTCGGCAGGTACTCGCGGATGGACTCCAGGTCCAGTGGCAGCGGAAAGCCGTTGAATTCGAAGTTGAATTCGGTGAGCTCGCCGCTGGCCCGCATTCCCTTCTCGCCCGGCTCCAGGCCGCGCACCTGCATCAGAAGCCCCACGTTCGCCTCGCCGGTGTTGCCGCCAAAGACCGGCAGAAAGCCGTCGAAGACCAGGGACAGCCGGTAATCGTGAGCCGCGCCCGGCCCAAACTGATAGGCGCCGAGCGCCGCCGCTGCCGCAAGAAGGGGCCCCATAATCGTCTTCTATTCTACGCGGAGACATCCATGCTTGCCGGCCCACCCCCGCTGGCCCCCGGCTTCCTGGTCGGAGGGCGCTATCGCATCGAGCGAACGCTCGGGCGCGGAGCGTTTGGCATCAGCTATCTGGCCTGGTTCGAGCCTCGCCGGGAGCACCGCGTGCTGAAGGAGCTGGCGCCGACCGGCAGCCAGCGAGGCGAAGACGGCCTGCTGAGCCTGAACGATGAAGACGGCCTGGCTCTGGTGGCTCAGTTTCTGGATGAAGCCAGCGTCCTCCGCCGCCTGCGCGCCCCACACGTTTTGCCGGCTCTGGAGGCCTTCCGGTGGGGCGAGACCGCCTTCTGCGCCACGGATTGGATCGAAGGCGCGCTTTCGCTGGACCAGGTGCTCGCCGCCCGCG
>JBGSIR010000082.1:0-2013 GCA_041742415.1 Fimbriimonadaceae bacterium
GCCAGCCCGGGTTCGCTCGCGAGGCTCTTCGGCCGCCTCTTCGCCTTCCTGCACTCGGTCGAGGCTGGCCTTGCCGGCTTCGATGTTGGTGAGCACCTTGGTGACGGAGCCCTCAAGAGAGCGCAGGACGCGCATGGCGTAGTCATCGGCCTGGCGCATCACGTCGCGGGCGTCCCGCTCGGCGTTCCGCTTGGCCTCTTCGGTGGTCTCTTTCACAAGCCGGGTCACTTCGCTTTCGCTCACCATGTTCTGCTGCTGCAGACGCGCCTCTTCCAGAATGCGAGTGGCCTGCTCGTTGGCTTCACGCAGGATGCGGTCGGCGTCCTCCTCGGCGTCCTTGATGGTGGTCTCGCTCTCCAGGCGGCTGCGCTCCAGGAGCTTTTCGCTTTCGCGGGCAATGCTTTCGGCTTCGCGGATGTCGCGGGGAAGGTTGGCCTTGAGCTGCTCGACCTTCATCACAAAGTCGTCGCGGTTGTAGCCAAATGCGAAGGGGCCCAGGGTGCGCACCCCTTCCAGTTCGGCCTTGAGGTTTTCCAGCAGGCGGCCGATGTCGATTGTGTAGTCCTTCTTTGGCATGGAGCGCGGCCTCGGGGGAAGCTTTCAAACAAGAGTTTGGCGCCTGTTTTGCCCCGCGCTTGCAGGGCTGACAGGTCCTTTCTAAGACGTCGGGGAAGCGGGGAAGGTCTCTCGGAGCCGCCGCTCCACTGGCTCAGGCACAAAGAGGGCCCAATCTCCGCCCAGCATGGCGACCTCGCGCACGACGCTGCTGGCCAAAAAGCTGTACTCGTCGCGGGCCAGCAGGAAGAGCGTTTCGATCTCCGGCGCCATCGCCCGGTTTGCCATCGCGATGCGGAATTCGTACTCGAAGTCGCTCACGGCCCGCAGCCCGCGCACCAGCACTCCGCACTCGCGGCTGCGGGCGTAGTTCACCAGCAGGCCTTCAAACTGCTCCACTTCCACGTTTGTCAGGTGGGCGGTGGCTTCTTTAAGGGCGCCGACGCGGTCTTCGGTGGCCATAAATGGCTCCTTGGCCGAATTGACCCCGACGGCCACGATCAGGCGGTCAAACGCCGAAGCCGCCCGGTGAATAATGTCCAGGTGCCCTTTCGTGGGAGGGTCGAAAGAGCCAGGATAGATGGCCGTCCGCACGGGCAGAGTCTAGCCGAACGCAGGCAAAGTGAATAGAATCGGGGCGTGAGCGGCTCTTTGGACACCCTGGCGGTGGGCGCAATTCGATTTCTCAGCGTCGACATGATCGAGCAGGCCAACTCGGGACACCCCGGCCTGCCCCTGGGTGCCGCGCCGATGGCCTACACCCTCTTTCGGCGGCATCTGCGCTTCCATCCCGACCAGCCCGATTGGGCCGGACGCGACCGCTTTGTCCTCTCCGCCGGCCACGGCTCGGCGCTGCTCTACAGCCTTCTGCATGTCTTTGGCTATGACCTGCCGATGGGCGAGCTGAAGCGATTCCGCCAGATGGGCAGCAAAACTCCCGGCCACCCCGAGCTGGGCGTGACTCCGGGCGTGGAATGCACCACCGGACCGCTGGGCCAAGGGCTCGGCATGGCCGTGGGCATGGCCATGGGGCAGCGGTGGCTGGCCGCCACAACCGGCGCCGACTTTGGCCGCACTTTTTGCCTGGTCAGCGATGGCGACCTGATGGAGGGCATCGCCCAGGAAGCCGCCGCGCTGGCGGGGCATCACAAGCTGGGCGGACTGGTCTGCCTCTATGACGACAACGACATCAGCCTCGACGGCCCCACGTCGCGCGCCTTTACCGAAGATGTTTCGGCCCGCTTTGAATCGATGGGCTGGCATGTGAGCCTGGTGGAAGATGGCAACGACATCGAAGCCATCGACCAGGCCCTTACAGCAGCCCTCGCTGACCCCCGGCCAAGCCTGATTCGGGTCAAGACGATCATCGGCTTTGGCAGTCCCCAGGCGGGTACGGCCAAGGTTCACGGCTCGCCGCTGGGCGCCGAAAACACCCGCGCCGCCAAGGAGGCCTTGGGC
>JBGSIR010000083.1:0-2662 GCA_041742415.1 Fimbriimonadaceae bacterium
CTCGACCTGGCCCAGGGCGTGCTGGCGGTGCTGGATGCGGGCGGCGCGTCGTGGCCGACTCTGGCATGGGCGCTGGTTCAAGGCCTCCACGCCGAGGGGCAGGGCCGCGACTGGATGACCTGCATGGCAACGGGAGAGCGAATCAGCGAGCGGCCGGCCTATCTTTCAGATCGACTCGGCGGTCCCGTGGGGCGGGGACCGGCGGTGAGCGACCCGGGCGCCCTTCCGGTTGAGCCTGAGGTGCTGATGACTTTGAACAAACTCGCCGAGCGGCCCTCGCCGCCCGCGAAGCTGCTGGCAGCCGGAGCGGTGCTGGCGGCGCTCCATCATCATTGGCGGGGAATCGCTTCGGGACCGATGAAGGCCGTGGCTCAGGCTGCCGATCAGGCTCGCCGGGCCAGCGCAGAGTAGAATGCAAAGCCATGAAGGCATGGGCTTTCCTCTTGGCGGCGGCGGCTCTGCTGGCAGCGGGCTGCGGCGGAGGGTTTTCGGAGAGAACCGCGAACGACTCGGGCGAGATGGTGCTGCGCTACCCGATCAACACCAATCCGACCTCGTTTGACCCCGGCATCACTCAGGACGGAGACACGCTGGACCTGCTCCAGAATGTCTATGAGGGCCTCGTGACCTGGGGCACAGACAACCTGGTGCAGCCGATGCTGGCCGAGAGCTGGGAGGTCAGCGATGACGGCCTCACGTACACGTTCAAGCTGAAGGAGGGAGTCAAGTTCCACTCCGGCCGCACGGTCACCGCGCAGGACTTCAAGTGGTCCATCGAGCGCAACACCGATCCGGCCCTTGCCAGCCAAACCGCGGACGCTTATCTGAGCGACATCGTCGGCGTCACCGCGAAGGTGAAGGGCGAGGCGGAAGAGGTCACCGGCTACAAAGCGATCGACGATCAGACGGTCCAGATCACCCTCAAGCGGCCGACCCCCTACTTCCTTGGCAAGCTCACCTACATCGTGAGCGCGGTCATCGACAAGGACGCCGCTCCGGTCGGCAAGGAAATGACCGAGCTGAGCCAGATGGTTGGCACAGGCCCCTTCAAGGTGGAGGACTACCAGCGCGACCTCACCACCCGACTCGCGGCCTTCGACGACTATCACGGCGGGCGGCCCAAGCTGGACGCCATTGTTCGCCCCGTTGTTGAGGACGTGCAGGCCAAGCTGAACAAGTTTGAAGCGGGAGACTTGGACTTCACCATGCTCCAGCGCCAGCAGATTGAGGCCGTGGAGGCCAACGAAAAGCTCAAGCCGATGCTTCGGTACTTCGACCGCCCGGCGGTTTGGTACATCGGGTTTGGCCAAACGGCTTACGCCCCCTTCAAGGACGCCCGAGTGCGCCGCGCCTTCACCATGGCAATGGACCGCAAGGTCATTGTCGAGGACATTCTCGGCGGCCACAACACGCTGGCCAACGGCATCGTGCCCCCCGGCGTGCAGGGCCACCGCCCCGAGGCCAAAGGGCTGGAGTTCAACCCCACCGAAGCCAAGCGGCTCCTGGCCGAAGCCGGCTTCCCCGAAGGCAAAGGCCTCCCGCCGCTCAAGCTCTACTTCCGCGAGCAGTTCCGCGACATTCAGCTCGTGGCCGAAGCCGTGCAGGAGAGCCTCAAGCGCAACTTGGGCGTCGAAGTCCAGCTTAACAGCCTGGAATGGCGCACCTACCTTGACAAATACAACAAGGGCGAGCTGCCGTTCTATCACATGCGATGGTCGGCTGACTTTCTGGACGCGCAGAACTTCTTAAGCCACATGCTGACGACCACCGGACCGGAAAACAAGTTCGGCTACAACAACCCGGAGTTCGATCGGCTCTGCGCCGAGGCGGACAGCCTGATGGCTTGGGAAAACCGCGCGCCGCTCTATGCCAAGGCCGAGGACATCGCGCTGCAGGACGCCGCATGGGCGCCGATTTACTATCAGCGCGACGCGGAGCTTCACCGCCCCGAGATTTCGGGCATGCGTGAATCGCTCTTTGGCCACCTGCCGCACACCACGACCTCCATCGCGCCAAAGAAGTGACGGAGAGCCTGGTTCGGGCGCAGTTCAAGCGGCCATCCGAAGGAGCCCATTGGGCCCCGGCGGATGGCCTGAGCGGACTGGAGGGGGGAATTGGCTGGCAAAGCAACGGCGGCTATGACCGCCGCCACCCCCATCGTGGGCTCCCGTTCTCGGTGGAGGCCAAGGCGCCCGATGGCCTCGACGGGGTGACCCGGGTGGTTTTGGCCGGGGTCTTCGCCCTGCACGGCGGTCCCGGCAGCGAGCCGCCGGGAGCCTTGGGCGCCTCGCTGCATTTGCGGCGGAACGGAGAAGACCTCCACCGCATCAGCCTTGTTCAAGGGAGGCACTATGGCGATGCCGACGCTTCGCTGCAGGTGTTCCGGCCAAATGGCGACGGGACAAGCATCGAAACCGTGGGGCTCACCGAAGTGGAGGGAGAACAGCGCCGGGTGGACATTCTCACTTGGGAGACCCCGCCCGGCCCAGCGCCCGATGCGGTGCTGTTTCGCGACTTGGGAACGCCCGCCAGCTTTGTCCTCTTTGACATCGCATTTGGGTGTGAAGCCGCGCTGGAGCAGGAGGTTGGCCCGGTCTGCGGCGCCCTGGGCCGATCGCTTCGCCTGCGGGACCGCCGGGGCTATCTGGCGGCCTTCAACCGC
>JBGSIR010000084.1:0-4899 GCA_041742415.1 Fimbriimonadaceae bacterium
CGACCTCGCCGCCCGCGTGCTCAGCGGCGCCACCATCCCCGCCCCCGGCATCCCCGCCGACCGCGGCGAGCACATCCGCCTCATCGGCGACATGATGGTGCTGGCCTTCCAGGCCGACCTCACCCGCTTTGCCACCTTCATGTTTGCCAACGAGGGCAGCAACCGCCCCTACCGCGAGATCGGGGTGACCGATGGCCACCACGACATCAGCCACCACGGCCGCGAGCCCGGCAAGCTGGAGGACAAGCGCAAGATCGACGAGTTCCACGTCGCCCAGCTCAGCTATATCCTCAACAAAATGCACTCGATCAAGGAGAGCGACGGCACTCTGCTGGACAACTCCATGATCGTCTTCGGCGGGGGCATTAGCGACGGCAACCGCCACAACCACAACGACCTTCCCATCGTCATCGCCGGCAAGGCGGGAGGCCGGCTGCCCGGCGGCCGCCACCTCGTCTACCCCGACATGACGCCCCTCAACAACCTCTACATCTCCATGCTGGACTGGGTGGGAGTCGATGTCGAAGACCTCGGCGACGCCACCGGCGAGCTGAAGGGGCTGTTCTGAGCTTTCGCCCCTTCACCGAAGCCGACCGCCCCGCCTGCCTCGCCCTGATGCGCGGCTGGGTGGGGCTGAATTTTGGGGCCAACGAAGAGGCCGACTTTGACCGGTTCCTGAACAGCGTCTTCGACCCTGGCGAGGAGGGGCTGGAGGTGGTCTTTGAAGTGATGGAGCAGGGCGGCGCCATTCTGGCCTGCGGAGGCCTTGAGGTTTTCGAAGGCTGCGGCTTTCTCTGTTGGGGCGTTGTGGACCATGCTCGGCCTGGCGAGGGTCTGGGTTCGGCCATGCTCGATCGCCGCCTGGACCTCCTGCGCGCCTGGCCGGTCAGCTCCGTCTTCTCCGACACCGCCCCGGTCACCGAAGGCTTCTATGCCCGGCGCGGGTTCGAGACATTTTTCCGCAAGCCCGATCACTGGTCCCCCGGCATTGACCTCGCCGCGATGGAGCTCTCCTTCGACGACATCCGGCGGGGCCCGAGGCGATTGAGGCCGGATGGAGCCCTGCAGTATCGCCTGGTTTAGCCGCTTTCCGCCAGATTCCTGTCTTGGCAGTATGAATTGCATAGGAAATGGCATAACAGGCTTCATTAAGCCGTCAGCGATCTCGTGAATCAAGATTGGCGTGCTAAGGTCTTTTCGTGAGCCCGGAATCCTTCACTCGATTCTGGGCTCAAATTCTTTAGGGAACCAGCACTTTTCTTTCGACGGCCTGAGCTGAGAAATCAGCCGAGCACGATCCAGAGTGACAGACGAACTTCGTTGGCAGGCGGAGTGGTCACTATCCTCTGCCCCGTCGGATCATGCGGATTCTCAGAATCACATCTTGTGCATGAAGCCGGCAGCCCGCTTCCAGCGCAAAATGAAAAGCCTCCCACAAAGTCCCTTTCGCAAAATTGCCATCGTTGGCAACTTTCTTCCCCGGCAGTGCGGCATCGCCGCCTTCACGTCTGACCTCGCCGAATCCTTGAGCGAGAATGACGGCGCCCTGCAGGTCGACGTCGTGGCCATGTCCGATGATCCGCTCACCAGCTATCCCTGCCGAGTTCGGCTTCAGATTCCGGCGGAAGACTACGCCGCCTATCGCCCCGCCGCAGAATTTTTGAACCATGGCAACTACGCAGTGGTCTCGGTGCAGCATGAGTATGGGATTTTTGGCGGAGAATCGGGCGAGTATTTGCTGACCATTCTTCGCTCTATCCGTGCGCCGATTGTCACGACTTTGCACACAGTTGTCGATGACCCCAGCCCAAGCATGCGCCGGGTGACCAGCGAGCTTCTGGCCCTTTCTGACCGCGTTGTTGTCATGAGCGCTCAGGCTGCCGGAATCTTGGCCGCCGAATATGGACTCCGCCCCAGCGCCGTGGATTTGATTCCTCACGGTGTCCCTGACCTTTCTCAGGGCAGCATCTGGAACATCAAAGAGGACCTCAAGATCACTGGCCCGATGCTCTTGACCTTTGGTCTGCTCTCGCCTGATAAAGGCATTCAATATGCGATCGAGGCCCTGCCCGCCATATTGAAAGAACTCCCTGAGGCGGTCTATGTGATCCTGGGGGCCACCCACCCGCAGGTGAGAGCTTCGGCGGGTGAGGCTTACCGAAAGAGCCTGACTGAATTGGCGGAAAGCCTTGGCGTGAGCGGGAGCATTCGCTTTGTGGACCAGTTTGTCAGCCAGCCTGAGCTGGTCTCGGCGCTCTCGGCAGCCGACGTCTACATCACTCCCTACTTAAATCCTAAGCAGATCACCTCCGGAACCTTGGCCTATGCGGTTGGCGCCGGGAAGGCGGTCGTGTCAACGCCCTATCTTTACGCCCAGGAGCTGCTGGCAAACGGGCGGGGAAGTCTTGTGCCCTTCCGCGATGCAGCGGCTTTGGCGGCTGCGGTGCTTGAGCAGGTTTCTGGGCTTGCGGATGAATCACCAGCTTGGAAGAAAGAGGAGCAGAAGTCTGATATGGCCTGGTCAAAAGTAGCCAGGCTCTACGCCGATTCCTTTGACCGCGCGGCCAAGCAGAGAGCCTCAGGAACCCAGCCGTTATCCTATTCCTCGGCGCCCATCCTCCTCGATATCGGGCTCCCGCCCCTCTCATCCCGCGGCATTGTGGCCATGTCCGACGACACTGGGCTTTACCAGCATGCTTTTCATTCGATTCCCGACAGGTCGCATGGATACTGCGTGGACGACAATGCCCGAGGCTTGATCTTTACCGTTCAATTGGAAGAGCTGGGTGAGGCGAATGAGGAGATCTTCGCGCTGCAAAGGCGCTTCCTTTCGTTCGTCCACAACAGCTTCAATCCAGATAATGGCCGGTTCCGAAACTTTATGAGCTTTGACCGCCGCTGGCTGGAGCCGATGGGGTCGGAGGATTCGCACGGCAGAACGATGTGGGCCTTAGGCGTTGTCGCGGGCCGCACGGCCAGCTCGGCCATGAGGAGGGCCGCCGTGGATCTCTTTCACCTCGGTCGGCCGGCTTTGTCGGAGACGGGAAGCCCGCAGACGTGGGCCTATGCGTCGCTGGGCGCCGATGAGTTTTTGACTTCGGACCCTATGAACGCCGCGGCCTTGGCTCTGCGAGCAGAAATGTCTGGCCGCCTGATGTCGGCGCGGCAGATGGTGCGCTCGCCGGGCTGGCATTGGTTCGAAGATGTGGTGAGCTATGCCAATGGCCGCATGAGCCAGGCGCTCATCCGCGCCGGGCAGTGGCAAAAAGACCACAAGATGCTGGACGCGGGCCTGGCGTCTTTGGAATGGCTCATGGACCACCAAACGGCGGCCGAAGGCCACTTCCGGCCGATCGGCTCAAACGGCTTTTGGCGCCGAGATCATTCAAAGGCGATGTTTGACCAGCAGCCTGTCGAAGCATGGGCCTCGCTCTCGGCCTGCATCAGCGCGGCAAACGCCACCGGCGATCTGAGCTGGATGCGCCGCGCCGAGAACACCTTCCAATGGTTCCAGGGAAAGAATGACCTGGGGCTGCCCCTCTTTGACCCTGAGACAGGCGGATGCTGCGACGGCCTCCACCCAGACCGGGTGAACGCCAACCAAGGAGCGGAATCAAGCCTCTCCTACCTTTGCGCCCTGGCAGAGCTCAAAGCGGAACAAGCCCGGCCGGCAGTGGCCAAAAGCACAACGAGCACCCTTTGAGCATCAACAATCACGCAGTCCTTCTGCACAGAGTCCCCCAAAATCCGATCCTCACGGCTGCCGATTGGCCCTATCCGGTCCACACGGTTTTCAACCCCGCCGCCGTCATTCTGGAGACTGGGGAAACCCTGCTTCTTTGCCGAGTCGAGGATCGGCGCGGCATGTCGCATCTCTGCGCCGCCCGGTCTCCAGACGGCGTGTCCAATTGGGTGATCGACCCTGAGCCGACCTTTCTGCCAAAGCCCGAAGAGCACCCCGAAGAGCTTTGGGGCCTTGAAGATCCCCGCATTACGTTTGTGCCGGAAGAGGGCATCTACCTTATCGCCTACACCGCCTTCAGCAAGGATGGGCCGGGAGTGGCGGTGGCCACGACCACCGACTTCCGCGAGTTCAAAAGGTGCGGTTTGGCCATGCAGGCCGACGACAAGGACGCCGCATTCTTTCCTCTGCGCTTTGACGGGAACTACGCGCTCATCCACCGGCCCACCACCGAAGACCATGCCGACATGTGGATCTCCTATTCGCCGGACCTCATGAATTGGGGCCAGCACAAGGTTCTGCTCCCGGCGCGGCGCGGCGGCTGGTGGGATGCGGGCAAAGTCGGCCTCTCGCCGCCGCCCATCCGCACCGATCGGGGCTGGCTGGTGATGTACCACGGCGTCCGCCGCAACGCTGCAGGCTGCATCTATCGGCTCGGCCTGGCGCTCATGGACTTGGATGACCCCAGCATCTGCATTCTGCGCGGGCAGTCTTGGATCTTTGGCCCGGAAGCGGACTATGAGACGGTCGGCGACGTCGCCAATGTGGTCTTCCCGTGCGGCGTCACGGTGGGGCCAGATGGAGATTCGCTGCGCATCTACTATGGCGCGGCCGACACCTCAATCTGTCTGGCGCACAGCAGCATCCGCGAGCTGCTGGCCTGGCTGGATGAAGACGGCGGCCCTATGACCGGAATCCACGGCATGCCCGCCGAGCTCGAAGTCATCCTGCCCGCCCAAGCCTAGCCGTCCGCTAGTTGTCCTCTGTTTCGTGGCCCATCATGTGGCGGGTCACGAAGATTTGGCCGGTGTGGTAGGCGACGTGAAAGGCCTGGTACTGGATCATGTTCCCCCAGTTCCGCCAAGGCTCCCCGACGGGCGTCTCGGCGGGGCGGCGCTCGGCTTCGGGGCGGGAGGCGGCGTGGATGCGGGCGAGCT
>JBGSIR010000085.1:0-3252 GCA_041742415.1 Fimbriimonadaceae bacterium
GCTCGCCGATCGCCGCCTCATCACCGACGCCGGCCGGCGCGATTCGCCGGGGCGGCCCGTGCTCTATGCCACCACGCTCAACTTCCTGCACCTGTTCAACCTGGACAGCCTGAGCGAGCTGCCCGACCTGGCGCTGCGCGACGGTGAAATGATGGCCATCGGCCCCCGCACCATCGACGACCAGCCTTCCCTGGAGCTGCCCGAATCATGAGGCGCGCCGCCCTGCTTTTCTGCCTCGCTATGGCCGGAGCGGCGGCGGCGCAGCCCGTTCTCTCCGCCGAGAGCGCCCTGGTCTACGACGCTGTGGCAGGCCGGGTTCTCTGGCACAAAAACGGTGACGTCAAGCGCTTTCCCGCCAGCACCACCAAGATCATGACCGGCCTGCTGCTGGCCGAAACCACCGAGCCCAATGACATGATTTGGGCTCATGCCGAGGCGCCCAGCGTGAAGGGAAGCAGCCTCCACCTGCGCCCGGGCGAGGGCATCCGGTCGGACGACCTTTTGGCGGGCTTCATGCTGCGGAGCGGCAATGATGCGGGAGAGACCATCGCCCACCACGTCGCGGGATCGGTGGAGGGCTTTGCCAAGCTCATGAACGACAAGGCCGAGGCGCTTGGCCTGGCCTCCACCCAATTTGCCAACCCCCACGGCCTGCATGACCCCGGCCACTTCACCTGCGCCCGCGACCTGGCGGTGCTGGCTTTTGCGGCGCTGAAGAATGAGCGGTTTGCCCGGGCCGTGCGCCTGACCCGCATCACCATCGACCGCACCTCAAACAAAGAGGACCGCATCATCATCAACCGCAACGAGTTTTTGAAGGATGACCCTTCGGCCATCGGCGTCAAGACGGGCTACACCAAGGAGGCGGGCCGGTGCTTTGTGGGCGCCGCCGAGCGGGGTCGGGCCCGCATCATCACCGTGGTGCTCAAGAGCAAGGATTGGCTGGCCGACCAAAAGGCGCTGAACGAATGGGCGTTCCGCGAATTCGGCCCGCTCCAGCTGGCGGCGGAAGGCGAGGAGCTGGGCCAGGCCGTGGTGACCGATGGAATTCTCGGCCGGGTTGGGGCCGTGCCTGGCTCGGCTTTGTGGTCCATGGCCCCGCGCGGGGCCCGCATTCTCAGCCGGAAGGCCGTCACCCAGCCTCTCAAGGCCCCCGTATCGAAGGGCCAAATGGTGGGAATCTTGGAGACTTCCCTAAGCGATGGCTCGGTGATCGAGCATCCTCTTTATGCAATGGAAAGCGTGGAGGCCAAATCCTTCCCCTGGCTGGCCCTGATTGTGGCCGGAAGCCTGGGCGTGGGCGGCCTTGGCGTGGCCGGAGCCTGGTGGGCGCAAAGGAAGTGGGGACGATGAGCGACGAAGGAACGCGCCTGAATAAATATATCGCCAGCACCGGCCTTTGCAGCCGCCGCGCCGCAGATGAGCTGATCGCCCATCGCCGCGTGACCATCAACGGCGAGCTCATCGAGGATATGGGCCGCAAGGTGATGCCCGGCGACGACGTGCGGGTGGACAACAATCGGCTGAGCCCCAAGCGCACCGAAATGGTGGTGATGCTGAAGCCGCGCGGAGTGGTGACCACCAAAGTGGACCCCCGCCGCCGCCGCACCGTGATGGACCTGATGCCCGAGAGCCACCGCCACCTGAACCCGGTGGGAAGGCTGGACTACGACACCGAGGGACTGCTGCTTTTTACCAACGACGGCGAGCTTGCCGCCCGACTGACTCATGCCAGCTATGGCGTAGAAAAAGAGTATGAAGCGTGGGTGGTGGGCGTGCCCGACGAGAAGGACATCCGCCGCCTGCAGCGCGGCGTGAAAATGCCCGACGGCACCCCCACCGGCCCCTGCACGGTCAAGGTCGTGCGCACCAGCGAAGGCGCCACCCAGAGCCTGCTCCGCATCGTGCTGAAAGAGGGCCGCAACCACCAGGTGAAGAACATGGGCGACGCCGTCGGCCACCCCGTCGTCAAGCTCCGCCGCGTGCGGTTCGGCTTCATCACCGACAAAGGCATGCGCCCCAACGAGGTGCGCAAAGTCGGCCAAAAAGAAATGGACCGCCTCCGCCAAATGGTTGGTCTTCTGGACGAATAGCGCTCCGTTCCTCTTGTCCCCGCATAACGGGGACAGGAGTCGAGGTCAGGGACGGGCTTCGAAGACGCTGCGGGGGGTTTCGAAAAGGCGGACGCGGGAGAGGCCAGGGAGAGTGGGGGCGAGGCGGTCGCAGATGGCCTGCACCACCACTTCGCTGGTCGTCACCTGGCCCGCCAGCTCCGGCACATCCATGTTGAGGTTGCGATGGTCGTAGCGGTCCAAGATCTCGGTCTTCACCGTTTCGTCCAGCTCTTCCAGGCGGCAGATCATGCCCGTGGCCGGGTCGGGCTCGCCGGAGACGGAGACCTCCAGCACGTAGTTGTGCCCGTGAAAGTTGGGCCAGGTGCATTTGCCAAAGAGGCTCATGTTCTCGTCGTCCGTCAGGGCGGGAGAGCTCAGGCGGTGAGCGGCGGCGAATTCATAGCTTCGGGTGAGGGTGATGGTGCGGGGCATGGCGGGGTTCCACTCGGCGTAAAAGTCTTCGGTTTCGTGCAGGCGCAGGCCCTTGAGGCCTCCGCCGGTCAGGTCGGCCAGCTCGCCGCTGAGCCAAAGAACGATGTTCTCCAGAGTCGGGGGCGTGGTGGCAAAGGGCGGGATTTCATCGTTGAGGCTGCGGCCATTCAGCCGGGCCACGACTCGTTCTTGAAGCTGGTCATCGACCCGCTTGATGTTCACCACCATGCCGTTTTCGGGGTCCACGGGGCCGCTCACTGCCGCCCAGAGCACATAGTTGTGGCCATGGGAATAGGGGCTGGCCCAGGCGCCAAATCGGGCGCGGTTCTCCTCGGGCGAAAGGCCAGGCAGCCAATATCGGTGGCCGGCGGAAAAGACGACGCGGCGCTCTAGGGTGACGGTTTTCATCGGGGTCTGCGGTAGGGAAGGGCGAGGGCGGCGGGGGCCTGCGAGCTGCGGCCAACCAGCACCAAAACGGCGAGGGCAAAGGCGTAGGGAAGCGCGGTGAAGAGCTGCGGCGGCAGGCCGCTGGACATGGCCTGAAGCCGGAATTGGAACAGCTCGGCCAGTCCGACCAGCAGGGAAGCGCCGACCGCCCAGGCCGGCTTCCATCGGCCAAAGGTGACCATGGCGATGGCGACAAATCCACGGCCCGCCGTCATGTTTTGGCTGAAGCTGCCCGCGATTCCGACTCCCAAATAGGCGC
>JBGSIR010000086.1:0-3136 GCA_041742415.1 Fimbriimonadaceae bacterium
GTGCCGGGCCTGAATGGCGCGGGTGATGAGGTCGGCGATCTGCGCCATCTCGGGCTCGGCCATGCCGCGCGTGGTCACCGCCGGGGTGCCCAGCCGCAGGCCGCTGGTGACGAAGGGCTTCTCGGGGTCGTTGGGAATCGAGTTGCGGTTGGTGGTGATGCCGGCTTCGTCGAGGGCGGTCTGGGCGTCGCGGCCATTCACGGCAAAGGGGCGAAGGTCCACCAGCATCAGATGGCTTTCGGTGCCGCCGCTCACGATGCGGAAGCCCTTCTCGGCCATCGCCGCCGCCAGGGCCTTGGCGTTGGCCTTCACCTGCGCTGCATACAGCTTGAAATCGGGCCGCAGGCACAGGCCAAAAGCCACTGCCTTGCCCGCGATCACGTGCATCAGCGGCCCGCCCTGCAGGCCAGGAAAGACGCTCATTCGCACCGCCTTGTCGTGCTCCTCGTTCTTGTAGAGGATGAAGCCGCCCCGGGGGCCGCGCAGGCTCTTGTGGGTGGTGCTGGTGACGAAATCGGCGTGCGGCACGGGGTTGGGATATTCGCCTGCGGCAATCAGGCCGCTGTAGTGGGCGATGTCGGAAAGGTGCAGTGCGCCAACTTCCTGGGCCACCTTGCCGATGTATTCAAAGTCGATGACCCGGCTGTAGGCGCTGGCGCCGCTGATGATCATCTTGGGTCGGGTCTCCAGGGCCATGCGCCGCAGGCCGTCGTAGTCGATGGTCTCGTCGACTTTCAAGCCATAGGCCGAGACTTCATACATCTGGCCGCTGAAGGCCACCGGGCTGCCGTGGGTGAGGTGGCCGCCGTCGCTGAGGCCGAGCCCCATGATGCGGTCGCCGGGCCGCAGGAAGGCATGGAAGACGGCCATGTTGGCCTGAGCGCCGCTGTGAGGCTGCACGTTGGCAAAGGGCGCGCCGTAGATTTCGCGCAGTCGATCAATGGCGAGCCGCTCGATTTCATCAGCATGCTCGCATCCGCCGTAGTAGCGGCGCCCGGGGTAGCCCTCGGAATATTTGTCGGTGAAAACGCTGCCCACCGCCTCGCGCACGGCTGAGCTGGAGATGTTCTCGCTGGCGATGAGCTCCAGGTTCCCTTCCTGCCGGGCGGTCTCGCGGTCGATGATCGCCGCCGCGGCGGGGTCAACCTCCGCGAGGGAGGACCGGTGAAAAGCACGCCAGGGAGCCGGTGAGACCATGGCTTCTATTATGCCGGGGGTCAGCGGATGTAGCTGGCCCCATTGATGTCGAGAGTGATTCCGCTCATATAATCGGCCTCCCCGCTCAGCAGGAATCGGGCGGCGTTGGCGCAGTCTTCGGGCTTGGCCATGCGGCCCAATGGGATCGAGGCGAGGATCTCGGGAAGGCGGTTGTCCATGCCGTCGCGGGCCATGGCGGTCTCCACCCAGCCTGGGGCAATTCCGAAATGGCAGATGTTTGCCGAAGCGTGCTCCACAGCAAGGCTCTTCACCATGCTGAGCTGAGCGGCCTTGGAGGAGGCATAGAGCGCGGCTCCGGCCTCGCCCTTGATGCCGACTCGGCTGCCCACCTGCAGAACGCGCCCTCCGCCGAAGGCGAGATATTCCCGGCACACGAGGCGCGTCAGATGGAGCGGCGACCGGAAGTTGACCTGCATGGTGCGCTCCATGATTTCGTTGAAGTCGTCGTCGCTGCATCGCACCAGATCGTGCGGCACATAGATGCCCGCGTTGTTGACCAGACCATTGATTGAGCCGTCGTTGTGGCACTTCATAAACAGCCTTGCGGCGCCCTTGGGGTCGGCGAGGTCCTCGGCATAGACTCCTGCGCAGGCTTCGCCCAGCTCCATGGCCACGGCTTTCAGCTCTTCGCTGGGGCGGCTGCCGTGGATGGCCACGCGCCATCCATCCTCGGCCAAGCGCAGCGCGATTGCGCGGCCAATTCCGCGACTGGAGCCGGTGACCAGAACCCGTCGATGATTCATGCGTAAACTGTGACACATGGCGCGCGTCCAATGGTTCGAAGAGATGAGGAAGGGATGCTGAAATCAGCGGCGTTCGCGTTGAGCCTTTTGGGCGCTTCAGGGGCGGTTTTGGCCTGGGCGGGGCTTTCCCCTGCTTCGGCAATCAAGGGGCATGTGGACCTGTATTGGAGCACGGACTGCCCCGTGGCCATGCGCACGGCGCCCCGTGTGGCGCGGCTCATCGAGGAGTATTCCGATAAGGGCTTTGAGTTCACGATTCATTTCCCGAATGATCTGGAGAGCCGCACCGAGGCCGAAGCCTATTTGAAGGAAAGAGGAATCACTGCGCCGATCCAGATGGACTTGGGAGCTGAGCGAGCCCAGGCCGATGGAATTGAAATTCTGCCCGCCGCCGTGGTGCGCGGTGCCGACGGAAGCATCGTTTACCGGGGCGCTATCGACGACAACAAGGTCGGCGAACTGGTGAAATCAGCGTGGCTGAAGGATGCGCTGGACGCCGTGCTGGCGGGCCGAGCGCCAGAGGTGGCCGAAGCCGAAGCCTATGGCTGCTATGTGATGCCCGGCGACGCTCCCCCCGCCGTGGCGGAAGTCAACTACGCCG
Source organism: Fimbriimonadaceae bacterium (assembly GCA_041742415.1). GTDB lineage: Bacteria > Armatimonadota > Fimbriimonadia > Fimbriimonadales > Fimbriimonadaceae > JBGSIR01. The sequence continues at coordinate 2,563 of JBGSIR010000086.1, forward strand.
AGCACGTCGCTTCGATTTTGAATGACCACTGCGTGGAGTGCCACCGGCCCGGCGATGTGGCCCCGTTCAGCCTGAACAGCTATGCCGAAGCCCGCAAGTGGAGCCGCATGATTGATCTGGTGACCAAGCGCGGAACCATGCCCCCCTGGCCCGCCGCGCCTGGCATTGGCGAATTCCACGGCGAAAACCGCCTGAACGAGCTGGAGCTGGAGACCCTGGCGCGATGGGCCGCCGCCGGAGCCCCCGAAGGCGACCCGGCTAAGGCTCCCAAGCCGCCGACGTTCCCCGAAGGCTGGGCGCTGGGCAAGCCGGACATCGAGCTCTCGATGCCCGAGAAGTTTGAGCTTGGCCCCGAAGGGCAGGACGAGTACTGGAACTTCGTGCTGGACCCTGGCCTCACCGAAGAAGCCTATGTCACCGCCATCGACGTGGCTCCCGGCAACAAGAAGGTTGTCCACCACGTCATCGCCTTCATCGACGAGAAGGGCGAGGGCCTCAAGCGGCTGGAGCGGCCCGGCTCGCGCAGCGGCGGATACCTAACCGGAGGCGGCGGCGTGGGCTTCAACCCCGACGG
>JBGSIR010000087.1:0-6228 GCA_041742415.1 Fimbriimonadaceae bacterium
CGACGCCGACGGCCGAGGCCAGGATGAGCGCCCACACCAAGTCGGGAATCGAGCGCAGCGCGGCCAGAACCAGCTTGGTCGGCGCGCTCAGCCAGCCCGGCGAGAGTCCGGCGGCGGCGGCAAAGGAGAGCGGAAGCGAGATGACAAACGAAATGGCGGTGGCGGCCGCTGCCATCTCAAGGGTCTCCAAAAAGCGGGCGCCAAAGGCGTCCATGCCCTCCAAGCTGGGCAGGGCAAAGACTTGGGCCAGGCCGCCGGGAGTCCACCGAGCAGGATCAATGCGCAGCGCCGGAAGGGTGATGAGGAGCGCAGCCGCGACGCCAATGGCCGCCCAGAATCCGCCCGTCGGGCGTCCCGCTCTTCCGGCAAACATCAGCCGTTTTCCCCGTAAAGCTGGGCTTCCTGCTCTTCGCCAAAGTCTGCGGCGGGGCCGTCGAAGACCTTCTCGCCGGTCTTCATCGCAACGATCCGGTCGGCAAACTCTCGGGCGAGCTCCACCTGGTGCAGGTTCATCAAAATGGCCGCGCCGGCTTCGTCGGCCGATTCTCGCAGCAGGCGCATCACGTCGCGGCCAATCTTGGGGTCCAGGCTGGCAACGGGCTCATCGGCCAGGATAAGCCGGGGCTGCTGCACGAGCGCCCGGGCAATGGCCACGCGCTGCATCTGCCCGCCCGAGAGCCGCCCGGCTTTTTGGTGGATCCGGTCGCTCAGCCCCACCCGCTCAATGGCCCGCTCGGCCATTTGGATGTCCTCTTTCGGAAACCACATGAGGAGGCTGGCCGCCACGCCGCGATGGCCGAGCCGCCCGCAGAGCACATTCTGCAGTACGGTGAGCTGGGGGATGAGGTGAAACTGCTGAAACACCATGCCCACCTGCCGCCGCACTTCGCGATGCCGGCTCTTCGTCAGCGTCTGCCCCAACACCTCAACGACGCCTTCGGTCGCGGGCTCAAGGCCGTTCACCATGCGCAGAAGGGTGGACTTCCCGGCGCCGCTGGGGCCAAGAATCGCGATGCGCTCGCCGGGCTGCACCAAAAGGTTCAAATTCCCGACGGCCCGCACGCCATTCGGGAACACCCTTCCCGCGCCGCGCAGCTCGACCAATGCTTCAGCCAAGCGCCGCCCCGCTCATTTCAGCAGCTCTTCCCGCTTGAGCTTTTGCGCCTCGATCGCTTTGAAAATCCCCTCGTACGGTTTGTCGTCCGTGGCAATGAACTTCGCGAAATCGCCCTGACCCTGCACTTTGGCCGCGACTCCCATTTCATGAACGCTCAAAAAGGCCGCCTTCAGCTTGGCCTTCAGCTCTTCATCAAGATCGCCCCGCAGGCAAAGCGGCGAGCCGGGAATGGGGTCGCTCTGCTCAATGATGCGGATGTCGCTTTCCTTGAGCGACCCTTCGGCGATGCGTTCTTTCAGGGTGATGTCCTGCAGAAATGCGGCGTCCACCTGCTTTTGAAGCATGCGCTCAAAAGCGGCGTCGTGGCTTCCGGCGTAAACCACCTGCCCAAAATAGGCGTCGGGCAGCATGTCATAGCGGCTGAGCACGATTCCGGTGGGCACGATGCTGCCGCTGGTGGAGGCGGGGTCCACCATGGCCACGGTCTTGCCCTTCAGGTCATCGAGCGATTGAATAGGGGAATCGGCAGGAACGATGCAGACCGAGTGGTAGCTGGTGCCGCCATCGGCCGATTCGCCCACGGCAAAGGCCTCGGCGCTGGCCTCCCGCTTCGCATAGTAGTAGCTGGCCGGGCCAAACCAGGCGACATCCACCCCGCCCCGCGCCAAGTCTTCGATCACCGCTCCATAGTCGGTGGCCTGGACCACTTCGGCCTCCCGTCCCACTTCGGCGCCGACGGCGTCGGCGATCTTCTGGAAGTCGGCGACCATCTTGTCCGTGTCTCCGGCCGGGACAACGGCAAAGCGCAGAGGCTTTTCGCCAGAGCCGCCCCCGCATCCTGCGGCGAGGATGGCGATCAGGACAAAGAAAAGGGCCCGGGCCAGCACGCTTTCATCGTGCCTGGCTCCCGGGCTCCTTAACACAGTCTTAACAATGCTTAGGCAATCGTGATGCCGTCGAGCAGATAGACGTCCTGGATGGCGTTGAGGAGCTGGACTCCTTCGGCCATCGGGCGCTGGAAGGCTTTGCGGCCGCTGATGAGGCCCATTCCGCCCGCGCGCTTGTTGATGATGGCGGTCTTCACAGCGTCGGCCATGTCGTTGTCTCCGCTGGCGCCGCCGCTGCTGATGAGGCCGGCGCGGCCCATGTAGCAGTTGGCGAGCTGGTAGCGGGTGAGGTCGATGGGGTGATCGGTCGTGAGCTCGCTGTAGATGCGCTCATCCAGCTTGCCATAGCTGCTGTCGCCGGAGTTCAGGGCCTTGTATCCGCCGTTGTTTTCGGGCAGCTTCTGCTTGATGATGTCGGCCTGAATCGTGACGCCCAGGTGGTTGGCCTGGCCGGTGAGGTCGGCGGAAAGATGATAGTCCTTGTCTTTTTTGAAGGCGTTATTGCGAAGGTAGCACCAGAGGATGGTGGCCATGCCCAGCTCGTGGGCGTGGGCGAAGGCTTGGCTGACTTCGACGATTTCGCGTCCTGCGTCTTCGCTGCCAAAGTAGATCGTGGCTCCGATGGCCACCGCGCCCATGTTCCAGGCCTGGTCCACCTGGGCAAACATGATCTCCTCGCTCTTGTTGGGATAGGTGAGCAGCTCGTTATGGTTGATCTTGACGATGAAGGGAATCTTGTGGGCGTATTTGCGGGCGGTCATGCCGAGCACACCCAGCGTGCTGCAGACGGCGTTGCAGCCGCCCTCGTGGGCCAGCTCCACGATGCCTTCGGGGTCGAAGCACACCGGGTTTTTGGCGAAGCTTGCGCCGGCGCTGTGCTCGATGCCCTGGTCCACTGGAAGGATGGAAAGATAGCCCGTTCCGCCCAGGCGGCCGTGGTCATACATCGTCTGCATGCTGCGCAGCACCGGCACCGATCGGTCGCTCTGCGACATCACGCGGTCCACAAAATCTGCGCCAGGAAGATGGAGTCGATCTTTGGAGATGGTCTGGCACGAGTGCCCGAGCAGGCTTTCGGCTTCGGCTCCCAAGAGAGCTTGAATCTGGCTGAGGGTGTGGCCCGACATGCGCCCGTTTTACCTTCGGAGCGCGGGGGGACTTCCGACGGGCTTCTGCAACGGCGGCGGCGGTCCCAGGTATCACGCAGTCATAGGCCTATGCGTATCGCCGTCATCGGACTCGCCTCTTTCGCGGCTGCTCTGGCAGCTCCTGCCTGGGCTCAGGCTCCGCTCACCCTGGAGCGCGCACTTGAGCTGGCCCAGCAAAACAACGGCGAAGTCCGCTCGGCCGCCCTCAGCTACCGCGCCAGCATTGCCTCGACCCGCGTGAGCAATTCTGCGTTCCTGCCCACCGTCACCCCCAGCTTCACGCGGACGGACGGCCGACTGGAGCGCCACACCGGCGCATTCAAGGGCGGCTCGAACCTGGCCAGCACTGATCTCTCGATTGACGCTCGTTGGGTGCTGCTGGACAATGGCCTGCGCCGACTGGACTTTCAGCAGTCGCTCTTCAGCCAGTTCGCTGCCGAGTCTCAGGCTCTGCAGTCGCTTCGCTCCGTGCTGTTCAATGTCTACAGCGGCTTCTACAATGCTCTGCGGGCGCAGGAAATCCTGACGGTTCGCCGGGATCAGCTTGAGCGGGCCAAGGCTATCCTTGCCCAGACCGAGGCCGAAATCGCCCAGCAGGCCACGGCGCGAGTGGACCGCCTCCAGGCTGAAGCCGACGTTTTGAACGCCGAAGTTGAGGTGCTCACGGCCGAAACCCAGGTGAGCACGACCGCCGCTTCGCTCAAGGCCATCATCGGCGTGGACGAATCGGAGGATCTGGCCCTGTCTCCCGGCGGAGCCGCCGCCAGCCAGCAGCCTGCTCTGGACGAAGCTGTCGAAATGGCCGTTCTCATCGAAGAGGGCCTGAGGAGCCGCCCCGACCTCGAAAGCCAGCGCCAGCGCATTTTTGGACAGAAGGCCGCTTTGGCTTCGGTGAAGAAACAGTCTGGACTCAACTACTCTTTGGAGGCCCAGGCCAGCCGCAGCTTTGCCAACGATGTCTTCGACCGCGCCGCCATCGTGCTCTCGGCAACCTATCCTCTTTTTGATGGAGACAGGTCGAAAGCCAGGGTGGAGGCCCAGGAGCTGACGATTTCGAGCCAGCTCGCCACGTTGGAGCAAAGTGAGAGGAACGTGCGCGCCGAGATCGAGGCGGCCTACAAGACGCTGGCGCAAAATCGGCGGCGAGTGAGGGCTGCTTCGGCAGCGCAGACCGCGGCCCGGGCCAACTTTGCAGCGGCTCAGGAGCGCCGTCGACAAGGCGCGGGCGATCTTCTCACCGTCATCACGGCGCAGACAAGCCTGGTGACCGCCGACGCCAACTTTGTGCAGGCCACCTACGATCTGGTGATCTCGGAAGTGCGGCTGAGGCTGGCGACCGGCCGCCAACTGCCGGGAGAAACCCAGTGAGCCAAGCCGTTATCAAAGTCGAAGAACTCTGCAAAGAGTATCGCATGGGCGATTCCATCGTCCACGCCCTGCGCGACGTTTCATTGGAAATTCACTCCGGTGAGTTCGTCGCCATCATGGGGCCTTCCGGAAGCGGCAAGTCCACCTTCATGAACATGATCGGATGCCTGGATCGGCCGACGAGCGGTGCGTACTTCCTGGACAATCAAGAGGTGAGCCGGCTTGGGGACAACGCCCAGGCCGACATCCGCAACAAGTTTATCGGCTTTGTCTTCCAAAGCTACAACCTGTTGCCCCGCACTTCGGCGCTCAAAAATGTTGAAATGCCGCTGATGTACGCGGGCAAGAAGAACCGCACCCAGCTGGCCAAGTCTGCGCTTGAAAAAGTCGGGCTGGCCCAGCGCATGGATCACAAACCCAATGAGCTATCCGGCGGTCAGCAGCAGCGCGTCGCCATTGCCCGAGCCATCAGCAACGACCCCGTCATTCTGCTGGGCGACGAGCCTACTGGCAACCTGGACACCCGCACGGGTGAAGAGATCATGGCCCTCTTTCAGGAGCTGAACCGCGCCGGGAAGACGATCATCATCGTCACCCACGAAGTCGAAATCGCTCAGCACTGCAGCCGCGTCATCCGATTTCGCGATGGCCGGGTGGAGCAGGATTACATCAACGAGTCGCCCGTCGACGCCCTTGAAGTCCTTAAGTCGATGGTTCCGGAGCCCGAGCCTGAACCTGCCACGGAAGCCTGAATCAGGAAAGTTTTGTCCTGAAAGAATATTTTACTTTCAGCCTGATATTCGAGAGTTCTCCCGCCGATCATCGCGGTATGAAGGGCTCGGAACGCCAGTCAAGACAGTTCACCGATCGGGAAATTCGTGACCGCCTTCGCCTCTACCGTGTGACCGAAGCCGACCGGTCCGCTATCATCGCGGCCGCGCCGGTCATTCGCGAAGCTTTGCCTAAGCTTGTCGAAGACTTCTACACGCACCTGCAGACTTTTCCGCAGGCCATGGACCTCATCGCCGCGTCTGGCTCTTCGGTGGAGCGGCTGAAGAAAACCAATCCGGTCTATCTCGAAGCCCTGCTTCAGGCCAAGTTTGACGACGACTACTTTCAGGGCCGCTGGAAGATTGGGGCAGTGCACGCCGAAATCGGACTGACCCCGACGTGGTTCTTCGGCTCGATGACCGCCTACATCGACTCGCTGGCCCCGGTGCTGGATGGCCTCAGCCGGTTCAGCCCTTCCCGGCGCACCGCCGCCATCGCCGCCGTGCAAAAGGCGCTGTGCCTGGACCAGTCGCTCATCATGGAGGCCTATGTCCATCACGGGCTGGCCGCCCCAATGATTGCGGTGGTCGACAAGATTTCTGACTCGGCCCACCGCTTGGACGAAAGCACGGGGGTTCTCTCTCAGGCCGCCTCCGAGACCAAGCTGGCCAGCGCAGAATTGGCATCGGTGGGCGACCAGATCGCTCAGGGCGCCCAGGTTCAGGCCGCCAGCGTGCAGGAGGGAGCAGCTCTCGTTGCCATCATTCGCCAGTCTGCTGAGGCAATCCGCAGCGTCTCGGAGCATCAGGCCGAAAAAGCCAGCTCTGCCAAAGCCAGCGGCGAGGAGTCGCTGCGGCGAATCGCGGCCATCGCCGAAGCCGGAGCCAAGTGGCCCGCCATTCACGCCCGCATGGCCGCCCTCGACAGCGCCCAAGCC
>JBGSIR010000088.1:0-1771 GCA_041742415.1 Fimbriimonadaceae bacterium
TGCGCTGCTGGTGTGGGGCGGGGACGGATCGCTGAACGAATGCCTCGACGCGGCAGTCGAGCGCGGCCTCGCCCTTGCCCCCCTTCCAGGAGGCACAGGCAACGACTTCACCCGCCACCTCGGCCTGCCGAAGGACGCCCAATTGGCGCTCCAAGTGCTCAAAAAGGGCCGACGCATCGAAATCGACTGCCCCCGCGCCAACGGGCGCCGCTTCCTCAATGTGGTCTCCTGCGGGTTCGACGCGGTGGTCGGCAAGGATGTGAACCGGCCTGGCCGCATGCTCAAGGGCTCCGCCGCCTACAACTCCTCGCTGGTCAAGTGCCTCATCTCCTACCGCGCCGTTCCGGCGGTCATCGAGCTGGACGGCGAGCCGCTGGAGCGGCGCATCATGCTCTGCGCCATCGGCAACGCCAGCAGCTATGGCGGAGGCATGAGAATCGCCCCCGACGCCGACCTGCAGGACGGCCTGCTGGACGTGGTGATCATGGACGAGGTGAGCAAATTTGAGCTTCTGCGCCAGTTCCCGACCGTTTTCAAAGGCGGCCACACCGGGCATCCGGCGGTCACGATTCGCCGCGTGAAGAAGGTGCGGGTGCAGGCCGAGGGGCTGCCCTGGCTGGGCGATGGCGAAGACATGGGCTATACGCCGCTGGAAGCCGAGATCACCGGCGAAACCGTAGGCATCTGGGCGCCTGCGCTCTGAATCTTTCCGCGCCGCCCCGCCGTAGTCTCCCTTATGAAGCGCGCACTCCTCTTGGCCTTCGGCGCGGCCGCCGCCCTCGCCTGCTCGCCGGGCATCGAGGCGAAATACTGCATGCGCGGGGGCACCTCGGTGTGCTACACGCTGGAGCCCGGCGGCAAGGGCAAGGTGGACGCCGGCCCGCTCTCCACCGAGATCGAATGGACGCTGGAAAAGGATGAGATTCTCATCAAAAATCCCTCGGTCAACATTGAGCTGCGCCTAAAGGTGGGCGAAGGCCGCAAGGAGCTGCGCACCATCGGCGGCGGAATGGAGATGGTCTTCGAGCGTCAGCCCGCGTCCTGAAGCGCCCGCCGGATGTCCTCTCGCTTGGCCACGATGCCCTGCGAGACCATCTTTCCGTTCACCACCAGGATCGGCGCATGCCAGCCGAGGTGGCGAAAGAAGGGAACCGCCATCCAGAGAAACCAGGGCCGAATCGTCAGCTCCGCCCGCGCCCCAGACTCCTCAATCTCCCCCTTCACCGCCCGCACCAGCAGGTCGCACTCCTCACACCAGCTCTCCGGAATCGTAAACAGCCCCTGCCAGCCGGTGTATTTGTAAATGATGACTTTGATCGGCTTCATGCTCTGTTCAATGCCAAATCTTCGCAAGCGTCTCTTGGGCCTGGGGCTTAGACTTTCGCCCGTCGCCAAGCTCCGCGCTGCCACCAATACATGGCCAGACCGCCTTGGAAAACTTGGGTGATGGCCATGGTGGCCCAGCATCCGATGTAGCCCCAGCCCAGCCCCACCGCCAGCACCCAGGCCAGCGGCACGCGGATGCCCCAGAGGCTGGTGACGCTGATCCAGAGCGGGCGGACGGTGTCGCCGGCGCCCTGCATTGCCCCGATGAGCACCATGCCATAGGCAAAGAAGACTTCGGTGCTGCCGATGGCGATGAGATAGTGGGCGGCGGCTTCGGCCACGCTGGGCTGGCTGGGGATGATCGCGCTGGCTAAGGGGTAGGCGCCGAAGACCAGGATGAGCGAGGCGATGGCGCTCACGACTCCGGCGTGGTGGGCGGCGGTCC
>JBGSIR010000089.1:0-1571 GCA_041742415.1 Fimbriimonadaceae bacterium
ACGCGGGCCAGCGACCTGGACCCCGAACGCGTCGCCATGACCGCCCACAACCTGGCCGTGCATGGGCGCGAAGCCGAAGTGCAAACCGCCGACGCTGCCGAAGCCATGGCAGGACGTGACTATGTGCTCCTGGACCCCCAGCGCCGGAGCGCAGGCAAGCGGCTGGCGCCCGAAGACTTCTTCCCGAGCCCCTGGCAGATGGACCTCAGCGAGAAGCACATGGCGTTGATCAAGCTGAGCCCCATGACGCCCGACCCGATGCTCGACGAGCTGGGGCCGGAGGTTTTGTTTGTTTCGTTTCGGGGCGAATGCCGGGAGGCCGTGGTGCGGTGCGGGCGCGAAGCTCAGCCGCGCAGGTCTGCCATCCTGCTGCCTGGACAAATCGAGTGGCCCGCCACCGCCGACCCCGTGGTGACCGACCGCCCCGATGCATTCATGTTTGACCCTGATCCTGCCATTCAGCGCGCCGGAGCGCTCGGACATTGGGGGCTGAAATCGCTTGCCACGGCACGGGGCTGGCTCACCGGTCCGGCGCCCCAAAGCGGGCCGTGGAAATCCTACGAAACTCTCTGGCACGGCGGGTTTCACCCTAAGAATATTCAAACCGAGATCCGGGCGCGGGAGGGTCATGTTGACGTGGTGAAGACCCGCGGCGCGCCCCACGACCCGGCCATTGTGCGCCGCCGGTTCCGCCCCGAAGGCGAGGCGCCGCTCACGCTGATGCTCTACCGTCACGGCCCAAAAATTCAGGCGATCTTGGCGCGCGCGCTGGCCTCCCCCTAAAGATGCGAGGCTGCCGCGCCGACAAACCCAGTGAGGACTCTGTCGATGGCTTTCGACCTTACTGCACCCGGCGCCGCGCTCAGCGTGGAATGCCACATCAGCCGCTCGCTCATCAATCGCCGACTTTCGGGCGAAGAGCTGGCGGATGACCTTCAAGGCGATCTGGAATCGCACCTGAAGGTGTGCACAGCCTGCCAAAAGTTTGTCGACGAAAAGCGTCTGGAGCTGGCCGACCGCATCAAGAGCCGGACCAGCGCCGCCGCCGTGGTGGCCGATGAGGCCCCCGAAGCAGCCCTGAACCTGCCCAGCGAAAAGCTCGGCGCGCTCTATGGCAAGCCAAAGACTCCCGCCGGCCACCGCGTCCGCACCGTTGTCTTCTCCACCCTGCTCGCCGCCGTGCTGTTTGGCATGAGCGCCGTGGCCAAAGACCCCGGAAGCCTCTTTGGCCCCAAAGCATCGGCCAAGGCCGCCGCCGAGGAGCCCAAGGAAGCGAAGAAGGACGACGCCCACGCGGCCGAAAGCGGGCACGAAGAGGCGAAGGCGCCCGAAGAAAAGCCCGCAGATGACGCGCACGCCGAAGAAAAGCCGGCCGAGCCCCACAAAGACGCTTTTGGCGCCGACACCCACGCTGGCGAAGACCACGCCGGCGACAGCCACAGCGCCGAAGAGAAGCCCAAGCCCGCCGAGCCCAAGAAGGAGGAGGCCAAGCCCGCTCCGCCCAAAAATGACGGGTTGATCGTGGCCGAAGACGGCGCTGTGAAGAAAAAGCCGGCCCCCAATCCCAAGCC
>JBGSIR010000090.1:0-1717 GCA_041742415.1 Fimbriimonadaceae bacterium
AGGGCGCCGTGCCGTGAACCTCCGCATTGGGCTGATTCCCGACCTCCGCGAAACCGCCGCCCGCCTCCCTGGCCTCATGGAGCAGGCCCGCCGGGAAGGCTTTGCCCTGAGCGGCGCCGAGATCGCCGAAGAGCCTCCGCCCCCCGACCAGAACGCTGCCGTGATCTTGGAGGAAGTCGGAGAGGCTCTCTGGCCCTACGCGGCCGAATTCAGAGCTCTTGACCCCAGCGAAGAGGCTCGCGAAGCACTTGAGGAGCAGTTGAGAAGGCTTTCAGAAGCCGCTGAACGGCCTGAATTCCGGTTTTCCTGTGACAGCGACATGCTGTTTCTGCAATCGCTGGACCTGTTGAGAAGGCAGATCGCGGTTTATCACGGCATTCAGTGGAAGCTCCGCACACTCAACTTGCACGACCCCGAGCGGACAGAGCTGGCCTTGACACTGGACCAGGTGGCCGCTTGGGTTGGCTCCGACCCCACGCTGTCGATGGCAGAGCTCAGCTGCAGATGCGCCCTGGCGGCCCGAGAGGCCCTTGCAGAAGGGGCGTGCAGCGGTCAGTCAACGCCGGAGCTGCCCGCTTGGCAGCCAAACCTTCGCCGGCTGATTGGGCAGTCAATTCTCTATACAATGGGGCTTCGAAGATGCTGTCGGCTTCCGCAGTTTTCCCGCTTTGAACTCATAGAGCGCATGCCAATGAGCCTCGCCATGCGCTTTGACCGACCGGTCTCACTAGCGTCAGGGGACGCTGTCCGCGAAGGGCTGCCCCCAGACGCTTGGGCACAGGCTCGGGCGGCTCGGGAATTGGAAATGCTTCTGAGCATTCTGCCGATGATCGATGCAGGAGCCGGGGCCGCCGCTGTTTTTGCCGCATTTGGCCAGCAGGCCCGCCGCATGGCCCGGTCTTGGCGAGCCAGTGAAGCAGGCGGAGGAGCCTGCATTGCTCGGCGCCGAGTCAATGTTTCATTCGTGGGCCAAGCCATGGCCTGCCGAGTGCACGAGGCCGGTTTGGAGGCGTTTCGGACCCGAGATCGCACCGGGCATTTTCCGAAGAGTCTGCCGGAGAGTGACACGGGCCGCGAAAGAGGCTATTCGATGGAGTATGCCTCGGATGGTGAGGAGTTTCGGCTCCTTGGATGGCTGAGCCCGCAGCCAGACCTTAACGCTTTGGCGTTTCCTGCGCTGGCCATCGACCGCACGGGCTGGGAGATGCGCGGGTCATACGGCATACATAGCCGCTCCGCGCCACAATAGCGCCATGACCCCCGCTCGGCGCGAAGTGCAGGCTCATCTCCGGCGGCTGCTGGGGTGGGCGATTTTTTCCATTGTGGCGGGCATCGTCATTGGCCAGCTCGGCCAGAGCGATCCGATCAAGGGCGCGGGGTCGATGACGTCTTGGTGGGCGGTGGTGAACCTGTTCATCGCCCTGCCGGGCCTGCGGAAGAGCGAGCAGGCGAAGCCGGTGGAGATCCCCAAGCTGCGTGAGGTGCTCTATCTGAACCAGGGGCTCAACCTGGGCTATGTCGGCGTCGGGCTCACCATGGCGCTCGGCATCCCCGGCTGGGCGCAGGGCGGAGGATGGGCGATTGTGGTTCAGGGTTTGGGCCTCTTTGTCCTGGATTCCCTGCTCCTGCGCCGGAGCCCGGCGGCTTCCGCCGTAGAATCAGCATCATGAACCGCGCCGCGCTTGCCGCTCTCGCCGCTTTGGCCCTGGCCGGGTGC
>JBGSIR010000091.1:0-3346 GCA_041742415.1 Fimbriimonadaceae bacterium
AAGGCGAGGCAGGTTCACGAGGTGGTGTGGCAGGCGCACCATGCGGGCCGAGCGGCGGCCAATGTGGGCACGCCGATGAAGGAGATCGACGCGGCGGGCCGCCAAGTGATCGCCGACGCAGGCTGGGGCGAGTTCTTCACCCATCGGCTGGGCCACGGGCTTGGCTTGGGCCTGCACGAAGAGCCCAACGTGAGCCCCGACGAGGAGTTCTGCCTGGAGCCGGGCTGCGTCTTCAGCATCGAGCCGGGCATCTATCTGGCGGGTGAGTTTGGCGTGCGCATCGAGAACATCGTCACGGCCACTCCTGGCGGCTGCCAGAGCCTGAATGCTGAGCCCAGCCGAACGCTCTTCCGCATCGACGCCTAGACGCAGGCACAAAAAGACCGCACTCCCCTGAAGGTGGAGTGCGGTCGAAGGGTCGGACTGAACCGGCTTAGGCGCTCTTCTTGCGTCGGCGGGCGGCCAGGAAGGCTCCACCAGCGGCCAGAGCAGCCATGGTTCCGGGCTCCGGCACAGGAGGCGGGCCGGGGTTGCTGGTGCTGCCCGTTCCGGTGTCGGTGAGCAGAGTGGCGCCAGCGGCGAGCGGGATGAGAAGGGCCGGGCTGAAGGCAGCGGCGGAGCTTCCGATGGAAGCGACAGCCGGCAGGGCCGGAGCGAGGCCGGCGATCGGCAAGGCCGAAGCGCTCACTTCAAGGTCGGTGGCAAGAATCTCGGTCTCGACTTCCGGAGAAATCACGGCCTGAGGGGTGGGAACAGCTTCGGTTCCGCGCAGCTCGCCAACGGGCTGAGCATTGACTTCCGGCTCAACAACCGCGAGCAGGTCATCAGTGCCGCGCACCATCGGGTTGGCGCAGGACATCTTGAGGATCGGCACTCCGTTGTTGTCTTCCCACACCGGGGTTCCCTTCTTGTAGAAGATGACCTTGGCGCGAATCTCTTCGGTGCGGTCGTCGCAGTTGTAGACCAGATAAACGCCGTCCTGCTTCAGGGTTCCAGCGCGGAGCTGGCTGAAGTAGTTGGTCACCTGGTCGCTCGTCATGCCGAAGTGGCGCGTGAAGCGGCCCATCACCACAGAATCGTTCTTAATCTGGCTCATCAGCACGGAGTGCGTGTTGGCCGGGCGGTTCAAGAATGAGTTCGGCTCAGTCTTGGCCGAGGCGGCCGCGGCGGTCACCAGCGCGGCTGCGATGAGTAGGGTGCGATTCAGCATAACGTTTCCTTCAGGCGCCGGTCCGAAACCGGCTTGTCCATCTTACGGCGAGAACCATGCCAAAGACAGGGATCCGGACCGCATTCACCATACTTTGCATTAAAACCCAGCAATGATGCTGGGGGTGAAGAAAGAATCTCGGTCAATAGCTGGGCTGATGCGACTCTTTGCGGGCTCGCTGCGATCGGGCAATGATGTCCAGAGCATCCTGCGCGGCGGACTGTTCCGCGTCCTTTTTGCTGCGCCCCGAACCCACGCCCAAGACTTCGTTGTCCAGAGTGGCCTCCACCGTAAACCGCCGCTCGTGCTTGTAGCCGTCTTCAACCCGCACGCGGTAGATGGGGGTTTTGCGCCAGAGGCTCTGCGAAACTTCCTGGAGCTTGGACTTGAAGTCCATCGGCGAGACATCGCCCGAATCGATGAGGGCGAGCTGCTTTTGGAGCCGCTCAAGAATGAACCAGCGCGCCTTTTCGAGCCCGCTCTCCAGATAGATGGCTCCAACGACCGCTTCGAAGAGGTCGCAGAGAATGCCTGGGCGCGCGCGGCCGCCGGAGGCTTCTTCGCTGCCAGCCAGCTCCATGTGGCGGTCCAGGCCAAGGGCAAGGGCGGCTTCGGCCAGAGGGGCCTCCTGCACCACGCTGGATCGGGCTTTGCTCATCACGCCCTGATCCCAGTCGGGGTGGTTTTCATAAAGATACTGCGAGATGACGAGGCTGAGAACAGAGTCGCCAAAGAACTCCAGGCGCTCATAGCTGTCCCGGACCGAGTCCTCGGCGGCGGAGCGGTGCCGCATGGCCAGCCGAAATGTGTCGGGGTCGCGGAGCGGAATCTCTTTGGGAATCATGCGCTCAGCTCTCGCAGGGCCGCCTCCAGGCGGTCCATGCCGGTGGAAATCGCCTCTCGGCTGCAGGCATAGCTCATGCGAATGTGCCCCGGCGCGGCAAAGCAGGAGCCGGGAATGCAGGCGACTTTGGCCTTGTCCAGAAGGTGTTCGGTGAGGGCGGTGTCATCCGGCAGGCTCTCGCGGAAGAAGCTGGAAATGCGCGGAAAGAGATAGAACGCGCCCTGGGGCCGGATGACTTCAACGCCGGGCATGGCCTGCAGTCGGCCGAGCATCAGGTCGAGCCGGGCCTCAAACTCGGCGCGCATCGATTCGACTTCGGCTTCCGGCAGCTCTAGGGCCGCGACGGCGGCGGCTTGGGCAAATGTGACGGCTCCGCTGGTCTGCTGATCCTGGATCAGGTTCATGGCGGAAATGATCCCTGTGGGAGCGCAGGCGTAGCCGATGCGCCAGCCGGTCATGGAATACGCCTTGCTGCATCCGCTGATGGTGATGGTCTGCGCGGCGATTTCGGAGCCCAGCGAGGCGATGCTGGTGGGGCTGAAGCCATAGGTCAGCCGTTCGTAAATCTCGTCCGAAATCACCCAAAGCCCGCGGCTCAGCGCCACCGAGGCGATCTCCTTGAGAGCGTCGCGGTCCAGCGCCGCGCCGGTGGGGTTGCAGGGGGAATTGATGATGATGGCCTTGGTGCGCGGGGTGCAGGCGGCGCGCAGCTCATCCAGCCGCGGGCGGAAGCCCTCTTCAAATCGGGCGGTCACCGTGACCGGAACGCCGCCGGCCATGCGAATCTGGTCTGGGTAGGTGGGCCAATAGGGGGCGATGACGATGACTTCGTCGCCGGGCTCCAAAATGGCCAACAGAGCGTTCTGAACGGCCTGCTTGGCGCCGTTGGTGACAATCGTCTGCCCGGGCGTCACCGAAAGTCCGTTTTCCCGCTTGAACTTAGCCGCCACCGCCTCGCGAAGCTCAGGAAGGCCGGGGGTGGGGGAATACTTCGTCAGCCCTTGGTCCAGGGCCTCTTTGGCCCGCTGAATGATCGCCGCGGGGGTGTTGAAATCGGGCTCGCCGCCGTTCAAGGCGATGATATCGTGCCCTTCCGCTTTCATCTGCCGAATGCGCGCCCCCATCGCCAGGGTGGGAGACGGCTTGATTTCGCTGAGGCGGGAGGAGAGGGAGGGGGCGGCCACCGAGTCGCATGGTACCTGGCGGCAATGCCGCTACAATCGCGTGATGACGGACCGCCGGGCCCTGGGCTGGACCTCCGCGCTGGCGGCGGCGCTTTTGCTGGCCTGCCT
>JBGSIR010000092.1:0-7391 GCA_041742415.1 Fimbriimonadaceae bacterium
GAGGATCTGCATCACCCGCTCGATTTCGTTCTGTCGGCCGACCACAGGGTCGAGCTTGCCGTCGCGGGCCAGCTCGGTGAGGTCGCGGCCGAATTCGTCCAGCGTTTGGGTGGCTTTGTTGGCCGGGGCAGACTGAGAAGACCTGCTGGAGCTTGCGGCGGCGCCGCCCGCGCTGCGGGTCTGGCTCTCGTTGTCCTGCAGGGCCATCACTTCGCGCCGGGCGCGGTCGAGGTCCACTCCGAGCTTGCCGAGGACCCTTCCGGCCAGGACATCGCCTTCGCGGATCAGGCCAAGGAGAAGGTGCTCGGTGCCGATGTAGTTGTTGTTGAGGTTGCGGGCCTCATCGTAGGCCAGGTCGATCACTCGCTTGGCTCGCGGAGTGAGGGCCATCTCTTGGCTCGGCCGCTGCTCGCCTCGATGCAGCTGCTCCTCGATCTCCTCGCGCACGCGGTTCAATCCGACCTGCATGCGCTCCAACACACGCGCAGCGACCGAATCGCCCTCGCGCACCAGGCCGAGCAGAAGGTGCTCGGTCGAGACGTAGCCTTCGCCGTACTTCTGGGCCTCTTCTTGGGCGTAGAAGACGACCTTGCGTGCCCGTTCAGTAAAGCGCTGCCACATAATTCTTGCTCTCCTTTTCCAAAGGGTCGTTTGTCTCCGCTCCTCGTCTTACCTCATCGCCGCAGATTGCGGAGGGAGAGACGGCGAGGGGCTTAATCCTAAGACGCTTTCTGCGCCGGATCGGCTCGGCATGCCTGGGCCAGGCGCGGCGCATCATGGCCTTCATTCTCGGCGGTTTTGCGTATAATATCAGTGACGGCAATGTCTCGCAACCCTATGTTTAAGCGCCTGGAGGGCTCCTCTGAGGCTCCCTTCACCCGTGAAGGCTCATTTTCGAGCGGATTTCAGCGCGCAGAAGTCGGCGAAGCCACCATGTCGGTGGCTGGCACGATGGCCAAAACGGGCATCCTGTTGGCCATTCTGCTTGCCACGGCCGCCATTGGCTGGATGAATCCTTCGCCGATCCTGATGTTCGGCGGGTTCATTCTGGCGCTCGGCTGCTCGCTGCTCGCCTTCTTCAAGCCCGCCACCGCTCCGGTCACGGCGCCGCTCTACGCAGTGTTTATGGGCGTTGCAGTCGGCGTTGTCAGCGTCTTCGCCGATGCTGCGCTGAAAGAGAGCGGCTGGTCACTGGGCGTGCCGATTGCAATTTTGGGAACCATGGTCTGCCTGGGCGTGATGCTGGGGCTGTACTCCAGCCGCATCATCAAGGTGAACCAGACCTTCATCATGGTGGTGAGCGGCGCGACCATCGCCGTGATGCTCACCTATGCGTTCACCTTCCTTGGCGGCCTCATTTGGCCTGGCCTGCGGGAAATGCCGATCTATGGCAGCGGACCGATTGGCATTGGGTTCAGCATCGCCGTCATCGCCCTCGCTGCGTTCAACCTGGCGCTGGACTTTCACGTCATCGAAAACGGCGTGAACTCGCGCCAGCCGAAAGTCATGGAGTGGCACGGCGCCCTTGGCCTCGTCATCACCCTGGTTTGGCTCTATCTTGAGATTCTCCGCCTGCTGCAGAAGCTCCGCCGCTAGATGGACACTCGCTGGCAGGACGAGGAGCTGACCGCCGCCGAGGCCGCCGTGGTCATCGGCGAAGTGGGCGTGCGCCGGTTCGAGCGGGAGTCCATCGCCTTCAATATTTATGAAGTGGCGATGGACACCGGCTGGGAGCCGGAGGAGATTCAGGAGCGAGTCGAGGCCTTTCGCGCCGACGCCGCGAAGGGAAGCGAGCCCCTGCTCGCCGCCTCTCGCCGCACCGGACCGCAGTCCGGCCGCCAGGACATCGCCATCGTCTTTTTCATTTCCATCGTGGTCGTTGCCAGCCTCTGCCCGTTCCTCATTTGGATGTTTCCGGCGCCCGGCTAAACTCTGCGCATGAGCGGCCTTATCCTTCCCCGGCGGCTGGAGCCCGGCAGTCGGCTTTGGCTCACCAGCCCCGCCTCCAGCCTCAGCCGGCCCGAGAGCCTGGAGGACATGGAGGCCCACCTGCGCTCGCTGGGCTTTGAAGTCGAAACGGCCCCGGCGGCGGGCAACAAGTGGCGGTTTTTTGCCGGCACCGACGCGGAGCGGGCGCGCGACATTAACCAAGCCTTTGCCCGGCCCGAGATCGACGCCGTCATCTGCACGCGGGGCGGCTATGGATCGATGCGGCTGCTGGAGGCGATTGATTGGGACCTCGTCCGCCGCAATCCCAAAATTGTCATGGGCTACAGCGACATCACGGCGCTGCTCAATGCGGTGCGCCAGCGGGCCGGGGTGGCGGCCTTTCATGCCCCGACCCCGGTGCGCCCGCAGTCCGAATTCACCCGGCCCTGGCTGATGCGCGCCGTGACCCAGGCGGAGCCCCTCGGAGTGATGCCGACGCCGGAGACGGACAATCCCGACTTCACCGTGAAGGCGCTGCGCCCCGGCAAGGCGCAGGGTCCGCTGGCCGGAGGCAACCTCACCCTCATCAGCACCCTCATGGGCACGCCCTGGCAAATTGGGCGCCCGGGCGACATTCTTTTCTTTGAGGACGTGAACGAGAGCCCCTATCGGGTTGACCGAATGCTCACCCAGCTCCTGCTGGCGGGCGTTTTGCAGCAGTCAGCGGGGCTGGCGTTTGGGCAGTTCACAGGCGGCTCCGAAGAGGGGGAAGAGGACAGCGGCCCGACGGTGCACGACGTCATCGCCGAGCGCACCGCCACGCTGGGGATTCCGGTTTTGATGGGGCTGCCATTCGGCCATGTGCGCGACAACGCGCTGCTGCCCATTGGCTGCCAAGCCGAGATCGACGCCGATGCGGGGGCGCTGCGGGTCATTGAGCCTGCTGTGCGTTGACAATTCGTTGTCTCTGGCGCCGAAGCTGGGCCAATCTTGACGGGCTGGGCGCAAGGATCACGGCTATCAGTTGGCCGCGGGGGTAATGTCTTAATGCTGGTTGGAGACAATCTGCATTCATTTGCCCTCATGAGCCTTCCGAACGAAAGCAACCCCTTTGACTCTGTGTCCTCCGTTGGTGAGCCAGAGCACGACCACGATCATGATCATGACCACGATCATGAGGTGACGGCCCGGGAGCTGAAATCCACTCTGCCCGGCATGATCAGCGTGACGCTGCTCCAGCTTGCTCTGGCGCTGGTGGCGTTCTGGCTCATTGCTCCGGCCCGCTTTGCCCAGGAAATGTCCTCCTGGTGGGTGCTGGCCCTGTGGGTCGTTGGCATCGGGGTTCCGCTCAGCCTGTTTGAGTACCTCTACCACCGCTACCTGCTGCACAGCGCGGTGCTGCCGTTCATGAAGGTGATGCACGAAGAGCACGCCCATCACCACGGCCTGACGGCGGTGAAAGCGGCTGTGAGCCCCAAGGACCCTGAGAAGACGGCCCCGGTCAAGAGCGAATATCCGATCGAGAAGAAGAGCCAGGAGAAATTCATGATGTTCCCCTGGTTTTCCATCTCCATCTTCTTCGGGCTCTTCCTGGTGATGCTGGCGCTTCCGCTCTACTTCATCTTCCCCGGCCAGCCGGTGATTGCGGCGGTTCTCATCTCCAGCACGCTCTACTATCTGAGCTACGAGATCTACCACGCCATCCTGCACCTGCCTTATGAAGGGCATTGGCGCCAGGGCGTCGAAGGCAAGTTCAAGGCGATCATTCGCCCGATGTACTCCTTCCACCTGATGCACCACTGGCGCCCGACCGCCAACCTGGCCATCGTCGGCCTGTGGGGCTTCGCGCTGTGGGACCGCGTCTTCAACACCTTCCACCGACCGCACAATCTGCCCGTCAATAAGGCGATGGTGAACTGGGCTGACGCCAACATTGGCAAGCCCTATTGGCCGATCTCGATGTTCGACACTTGGCAGGCCAAGCTGTATAAGTGGTCGCGCAAGACCGAGCGCAGTCTGCTCGGAATCTTTGGCAAGCGCTCCAAAGCCTAATCGCTTAGGATTGAGGAGCCCGGCAGCGTCGCCGGGCTTTTTTATGCCACTTTCTAGGCCTTGGGATAGGCGGCCAGGGCGGCTTCCAGCACGTCCATCGCTTGGTTCAGCCGCTCTTCGTTCAGCACATAGGCGAAGCGGACTTCGCGCTGGCCGTGGCCGGCAGTGCTGTAGAAGCCGCTGGCGGGCGCCAGCATGAGCGTGCGGCCTTCGTGCGAGAACGAGCGCAGGAGCCACTCGCAGAACTTGTCGCCGTCATCCACCGGCAGCTCGACCGTGGCATAGAAGGCGCCGTCGATCTGCGGCACCACAACACCCGGCATGGCCGAAAGCCGCTGCACCAGCAGGTCTCGGCGCCGGCGATACTCCTCGCGGACTCCTTCGTAGTAGCTCTCCGGCGCCTTGAGCGCGCCCATCACTCCCACCTGGCCGAGGGTCGGCGGGGAGAGGCGGGCCTGAGCCATTTTGAGCACCGCCGCGCTGATCTCTTGGCTCCGGCAGACCAGGAATCCCAGACGGGCGCCGCACAGGGAATAGCGCTTGCTCACCGAGTCGATCATGATGGCCCGGTCCTCCATGCCCTCCAGCTGCAGCACCGACTTAATGGGGCGGCCGCTGTAGTTGAAGTCGCGGTAGACCTCGTCGGAGATCAGGAAGAGCCCCCGCTCCAGGCAGAGCTTCCGAAGCCCCTCCATCTGCTCTTCGCTGTAGACCGCGCCCGTGGGGTTGCCCGGGTTGCAGATGAGGATGGCGCGGGTGCGCGGGCCGATGACGGTGGCGAACTCTTCGATGGCCGGCAGGGCAAAGCTCTCGCTGAGCTGGGTGGTGAGCGGCCGCACCTCGACGCCCGCCATCGCGGCAAAGCCGATGTAGTTCGCATACATCGGCTCGGGAATGATCACCTCGTCGCCCTGGTCCAGGCAGGCGGTCATGGCAAAGGCGAGCGCTTCGGAGCCAGCCGTGGTCACGGTGACATGCTCGGCCCCGACCTCCAGCCCACGAGAGCGGTAGTAGGCGGCCGCGGCTTCGCGCAGCTCGGCGATGCCCGGCGAGGGGCTGTAGGCCAGGTGGTCGCCCTTGAACTCCCGGATGGCGTCGAAGAACTCCGTCGGGCTGGCCACGTCGGGCTGGCCAATGTTCAGGTGGAGCACCTCCACGCCCCGGGCGCGGGCCTCATCGGCAGCGGCGGCCAGCTTGCGAATCGGCGAGGCGGGCATGGCCTGGCCCCGGCGCGAAACGGCGACATTCATGCCCCGGAGCTTACTCTCCGGGGCGCATTTGCCTAGAGGCCAATGACTTGCGTGCGGTTTCCGCCGTAGGCCGGTTTGACGCCTGGATCGTTGTACTCCTGCATCTTGGGAAAGAGCAAAGTTCCTTTCCCTGGCAGAGAGCGCACTTTGTCAACCGGCACTTTCTCCCATGATCCATCCCGATAGATGACCAGGTGAAATCCGCGAACAATTCCAGATGGTTGGCCATCTTTAGCTGCCTTGGTTTCGAACGAAACGTAGAGGTCTGAATGAATCGCAATTTGCCGCCCCCAGACGCTGTCGCCGCCAACATTGGTAATGGGCAGCTTGCCTTTGCTCCGGTTTTGTTCAGAAAGGAGAGCTTCGTCGGCTGAGCGCCAATACATCATGGTCGCGCCTGCCGGGAGCCCGCGCGGATCGAAGTCTGCGTCGCGGTAGACGTTGTAGAATCGCTGCATCGTGGCGAGTGTTTGCCGCCAATCCCCCTGCTCAAAAATCGTAGTCGCCGTGTTCGTGGAGAGGTCGTACTCCGTTTGGGGTCGGGGCGCCAATCCGGCGCCAATCAGTCCAGCGCTGGCTCCGGTTGCAAGAGCAATCAGAGCGGTCGGCACATGCTTCCTGACGAATTTGTTCACGACTTTGCCTCCAAAATCAGCGGCGGGTTGAGAGTGCCGTCACACTCTCCACCGTAGTTGCTTCCAGAATCGCAGACTTCAGACAGACAAGTTCGAAGGGTGTGCGGCCAACCCCCCCACTGAATATGAGGCGGCTTCGGAAACATGAAGTGGGCATAGAGTGTGACTTTGCCGGTTGTATCGGCGCAGTGTGATGGTGGAATGCCATCGAGTTCCATGCATCTCCGGATGAGGTATTCGTCAACGATCTGAACTGGTTCGTGCCAAGTATTCCATGTCGGGCATTGATCTTCACAATCCCAGCATCCTTCCCAGTCGCATGATGACGCCGGTGAGGCAGATGACGTGGCGGAAATGGCAAAAGGGGCGGCCGCACCAAAGCAAAAGAGACTGAGATGTCCCATTGCAAGAAGAAATTTCTTCATGCTGTGTAGTATGGCAAATGGGGGGGGGGGAGTCAAGCCCTTATCTTCATTTTTGTTAAAATTTCCCGGCTTCAGCCAGCTTTTGCGCCACGCGCTCGCGGTTTCGCTGGGCGGCGAGGTCTTCGGGGGCCAGGCGGATGTATTCGTCCCACGTGGTGAGCGACTGCTGGAGCAGGCCGACACGGTCGTAGGAGTGGGCCAGGAGGCGCCAGCCGTTGGGCTGGAGCGGGCGGCCGGTGCGGCGGCTGATCATCGCAGCGCGGACCAGCAGGGGCACCACGTTGGGATAGGAGCGGTCCATAAAGTGAACCTGGGCCTCGGGGTACCAGGCGTCGGGGTTGTCGGGATTGGTCATGCGAAACCAGGCCGCCTCTCCCAGCTCGCGCGGGCGGTCTTGAATGTTTCCAAGCATCCAAATCAGGTCGGTGGCGCGCTCGTAATCGGTGGGCCGGTGGCGGGTCTGCACGGTGAGGATGCCGATGGCGCGGGGGAATTCTCCGTCCTCAAAGAGCTGGCTTGTCTCGCCATTCAGCCGGTCGTGAAAGGCGCCTTCAATGCGGCCCATGCGGTCGGCGGGCTGGCTTTCTGCTCCGGTGCGCCGGCCAATCTGGGGCTCTTCGGGCACGACCTGCGCCCACGCCGCAAAGGGCGCCGCCGCCAAGACCAGCCCAATCGCCCGCTTCATAGTGTTGAGGACGCCAAATCGCTGGCCTTAGCTGCGCCGGGCTTCCAAAGCGTCGCGCAGGAGCTTCTGCACCAGCCCGGGGTTCGCCCGTCCCTGGGTGGCCTTCATCACCTGGCCCACAAAGAAGCCGATGAGCCCTTCCTTGCCGCCGAGGAATGCGGCGACCTGCCCGGCGTTGGCGTCCAGCACGGCGTCGATTTCGGCCTGAATGGCGCTCTCATCGCTGATCTGGGTAAGCCCCTTGGCCCGCACGACCTCGCTAGGCGCCTGGCCCTCGACAAAGACGTCTTCGAAGACTTCCTTGGCAATTTTTCCGCTGATGGAGCCGGATTCGATGAGCTTGGTGAGCTCCACCAGGTGGCCTGGCTGCACGCGGCTGGGCGCGCGGCCTTCGGGGGCCTCGCCGGTGAGGGTG
>JBGSIR010000093.1:0-5161 GCA_041742415.1 Fimbriimonadaceae bacterium
TGCCCGCCAGCACCGGCGCCGCCAAGGCCGTCGGCCTGGTCATCCCCGAGCTGCAGGGCAAGTTCACCGGCATGGCCTTCCGCGTCCCGGTTCCCACCGTCAGCGTCGTCGACTTCACCGCGCACCTCACCAAGGCCGCCAGCGTTGAAGAGATCAACGCCGCCATGAAGGAATATGCCGATGGCGCCATGAAGGGCTATCTGCGGTATTCCGACGAAGAGCTGGTGAGCAGCGACCTGCGGGGAGACACCCACAGCTCCATCTTCAGCGCGGTCGACACCGTTGTCATCGGAGACCTCGCCAAAGTGGTCGCCTGGTACGACAACGAGTGGGGCTACTCCTGCCGCATCGCCGACATCGTGAAGTTCGTCGCCGACAAGGGGCTCTGACCTCCGATGCCCTTCGAGCCCCTGGGAACTGACGAGAAGCTGCCGCAAGGCGCCTATCCCCGGGGCTCGAGCGCCAAAAATCTTGAGGGCGAGCTCATGAAGGGCTGCGCCGGCATCGCCATTGGCAGCGTGGCGGTGATGATCATCTCCGCCGCCTACTTCGGCCTGCCGGGGCTCCACGAAATCGCCGGGCTCCAGCGGGGCTGGCTGGTGGCCCTCGGCCCGGCCGTCCTCCTCGGATTCATTCTCACGCTCACAATGGGCACAACCGGCGGCACGGCCTTTCTGGGCGGATCGCTCTGCGCCGAGACGTTCATCACCATCCAGCTCATTCGCATTGACCTGGGCCGCCAGCCGCAGCAGACCGACTTGCCCAAGCCCGAATGGGACGCCTTTTGGATCTGGGCCTACCCTCTCACCCACCTCGCTGTCGTGATCGCCTGCATAGCGCTGGCCTTTGCCATTCGGGGCTGGATTCGGTCTAAAAAAGCGCGCGCGGCAGCCCGATAATCTTTCCGGGCCCTCGTGGCTCGAAGGCATTCTGGTGGCAAACGCGCGAGCAAAGATCGATTCATACCGACGCCATGCCGTAGAGTCGGCCTCGCCCGTTGGGCTTGTGGTCATGCTCTACGACGGCGCCATCCAAGCGATGAGCCTGGGCAAGGAGGCCATCATTGGCCGCCGGCTGGAGGACCAGAACCGCCACCTGCAAAAGGCGCAGCGCATCGTCGGCGAGCTCACCTCCACGCTGAACATCGAGCGCGGCGGCGAAGTGGCGCAAAACCTGCTTCAGCTCTACAACTTCGTCTATGACCGCCTGGTGCAGGCCAACATCGAGGACGCCCCGGAGCGAATTGACGAGGCGCTTTTGGTGATGAGCCAGCTTCGCGAGAGCTGGGCGGCGCTGGAAGAGTCTCAGCGCCATCCCCAGGCCGTGGAGGCTGCGTGAGCGCCGCCCACCCGCTCGTGCTCCGGCTTCGGCTGGTCACTTCGATGATTGCGGATGAGCTGGAACGGGGAGAGCCCGCCGCCGCGATGGAGCTGATTGACGAGCGCGGCCGCATTGTGGACCAGCTTGCCAGCCTGAGCCTGAACCCGCGCGACCAGGAAGAGCTTGGGAGAGTGAGCGCCGAGGGCCAGGAGCTGGTGAGCGCCATGATCCTGGCGCAGAGCGAAATCTCCGCAGAACTGGCCCAGCCCGCCGCCCGCCGCAAGGCCGTGCGCACCTATCGCACCATGCGCTGAAATCGCCCCCTTTGGCACGAAAAATCCCCCGGCTTCCTTTGGGAAGGCCGGGGGATTTTTGTGTGTGCCGAGCGGCTTTAGCGGGGGACGATCGTGAGCTGGCCGAAGTCCACGCGCAGGTCGTGGGATCGGGGCTCGCCGCGGAAGCGGTTGATCGACTCGTGGCTGCGGACCAGCAGGCGAACGGCGCCGCCGGAGCTGGCGAAGTCCGAGAACTGCTGCTGGGTCACACCCACAACATAGTCTCCGCCATCGCGGGTTCCCAGCGGCTTGGCCGAGAAGTACTCCCATCGATTGGTGCGGTAGTTCCACAGGAAGAACATGCCCGTCACGCGTCGTCCGCTGCGGCGAAGCGCCGTCACGTCGATGCTGAAGGAGCGGACGCTCTCTTTTGCAGCCGGCAGAGCGAAGTCAAGAATGACGCCCGCATAGGTTCCGGCGCCCTCGACGAAGGAGCTGGTCACTTCATAGTAGCTGCGGTCCTTGAACTCGACAGAAGAGGCGTTGCCCGAGAGCAGGGTTCCGAGAAGGACGGAGACCGTGGGAGGGGCCGCAACGTTGTTGCCGCCGCCGCCGCCGCCGCCGCCGCCGTCGTTGCCCAGGTTCCAGGTTTCGATGACGGTGCCCCAGGTGCCGGAGCCATTGATGATCTCGTTGGTTCCCCAGTAGCCGATGCCGTCGACCGGGTCAACCTCGACGTCGCTGTAGTCGCCCCATCGGAAGGCGTTGATGGTGTTGTTGCGGGTGGAGGCGAAGAGCAGGACCGGCGCGGAGGTTTCACCATCCGGGTCGGCGGCCTTGCGGCTGCTCAGCATCACGTCGGCAAAGATCTCGGTGCTGCTGCGGGTGTAGACGAGGCTGACGTCGCCGATGGCGTTCACGCCGATGCTCGGCTGGTAGGCCCAGTCGGCGCCGGGAAGGTTGACGGTGCCGGCCTGCACCAGGCTCGGCTGGCCGAGGCCCTGCGCGAATTCCAATCCATCGATTTCATACCAAGCGACCATCGACTTGCCGCCGCCCGTGGCCAGCACGGTGTGGGCGGTGAAGATGCGGCCATTGCGGGCCATGGTGCTCATCATGCGGTCGGAGATGATGTCCAGGTTCGGGCCATCCTTGGAGGGGGCGCGCTGAAGGCTTCCGGGGAGCTGGCTCCACGAAGGAACGGAGACCGTCGATTTGAGGGCGACAGGGGTCGTGTTGAAGTCCTTGAAGGCAAAGACGGTCAGAGCGGAGCCCCCGCCGAGCGGCCGAGCGACGCCATAGACGGCGGTGCTGGTGGTGTCGTTGGTCTTGCCGATCTGAACCGTGAAGTCATTCGGAAGGTGGAAGCGGGTGCCGGTGACGGCCGCGCCGGTGAGCATCGGAGCCTTCGGAAGGCTGACGGCCAGGGTGCCGCCGAAGCCGGAGCTGCCCGGAAGGGCAAACATGTTTCCGCTGAAGACCACGCCGTCTTTGTTGAAGCCAAAGCCGGGATAGTCGAGCCAGTACTGGTTGCTGTCAACAATCAGCTTGGAGTCGATGTTGTACTTAAACCAGGTTCCGCGCGGGTCGGCGTCATCCGAAACGGCGATGAGCACGCGGGAGATCAGGTTGGTCTGATCGAGCGCCAGCTCAACGATGAAGAACCGGCCGGACTCCTGGTCGAAGAAGGCCTTGGGGTCGAAGATGAAGTTGGGAGCGCCAGTGCCGGACCAGAAGCCCGAGGGTGAGTCGGCCTGCTGGAAGACGGTGGCTCCGGTGGCCTTGTCGAAGAAGGCGACGGCTCCGTTCACAACCTGAACCACATGGTCCGGGCCGACCGCGATGTCCGGGTCGGGAGGAAGGCTGCCGGTGAAGTTGATGCCCGGGAAGCGCGACCGGTCGTCAGCCGTGGAGGGCCGAGTCGTCGTGCTGCCGTTGTAGGTGATTCCCTTGTCGATCGTCGAGAAGGGCGGCATGGGCGGCCGCGGGTTCTCGGGGAAGACCGGCTTCTGGCGGGCCGAGAGATCGACCTGGGGGAAGTAGTTGTCCGTGTTGTCAACCACGGCAGGGCCGATCTGGATCGTGCCCATCGGCTTGATTTCGGTGACGCCCTGGCTGGGTCCGCCGGAGGGAATTCCCTGCTGCGGAAGGCCAAGGGAGCGCTGCGCAAAAGCCGGAATCGCAAGCGAAAATGCGATCACGGCCGCCGCAGAGCGCAAATGAGTGCTGTTCAACATGACGCCTTTTAGGTTCCCGGACAGCGCTCCGCTGTCGCGGCGCCATCCCTTCAGAGACTATCTTAGCAGGCCCAATCGTTCAATAGCCATTCCAGTCGGGTACTTTCAACGAATGCTGACGCTTGAACAGCATGAAGCGCTGTCCAAGGCACGGGGCCGACTGGACGCTATCGGAGGTCATCTTTGACCTGGATCGCAGACGCTCAGAACTCTCTCAACTCGACGAGCTGACGGCCAGCCCCGAACTCTGGAACGATCCAGACCGCGCCCAAAAGCTCCTCCGCGAAACTTCTCGACTCAAAGGGATCATCACCCCCTTTGCCGAACTGAAGGCCCGCCTGACCGACATCCAAGAATTCTATGAGCTCTTGGCCGAAGAGCCCAGCGATGAGCTCGAAGCCGAAGCCGACCGAGACACGATCCAGTTTCTGGCCGACCTTGACGCCTATGAGCTGACCACGCTCCTGAGCGGCGAGCACGACGGGCGCAATGCCCTGCTGGAAATCAAGGCCGGAGCCGGCGGCAGCGAAGCCTGTGATTTTGCCGTGATGATCTTTCGCATGTATGAGCGCTGGGCGCAGGCCCGGGGCTTCAAGTTCGAAGTCATCTCGGAAAACCCCGGCGACGTGGTGGGCTACCGCAACATCCAGTTCCAAGTGACCGGGGTGAACGCCTACGGCTACCTAAAGGGCGAAAACGGCGTGCACCGCCTGGTGCGCATCTCGCCCTTCGACGCCGCCGGCCGCCGCCACACCTCTTTTGTCAAAGTGGAGGTGCTGCCCGAGATCGAGCCTGGAGAAGTGGACCTGCGGGCCGACGACCTGAAGGTGGAAACCCTGCGGGCCGGAGGCGCCGGCGGCCAGCACGTGAACAAAACCGAAAGCGCCGTCCGAATCACCCACATCCCCACCGGAATCGTGGTGCAGTGCCAAAACGAGCGCAGCCAGCACAAAAACCGCGCCAGCGCCATGGCCGTGCTGGGCGCGCGCCTGGCCCAGCTCGAAAGGGAAAAGGACGAAAGCAAAGCCAAGGCCCTGCGCGGAGACCTCGGACCCGCCGAATGGGGCAGCCAAGACCGCAGCTATGTGATGCAGCCCTACACCTTGGTGAAGGACTATCGAAGCGGTTTTGAAACGGGCAACGTCATCGGAATTCTAGAAGGACAGATCGACGCGATGATCGAGGCCTATCTTCGCCGCCCCACCGGCGAGGAGTCGGCCGCTCTGGCCCAAGAGGCCGCCCAGGCTGACTGATGACCCTTCTCCTTGCCGCCGCGCTCCTTCAGCCCGCTCTTGCCGAGCCGCCGCTCATCCCGGCGCTCGGCTCGCG
>JBGSIR010000094.1:0-3183 GCA_041742415.1 Fimbriimonadaceae bacterium
GGGCGGTGCGGCCAAAGCGGCGACGGCGTCCTCCAGGCTCATCTCCAGCGCCGCCCGCCAGTCGCCCACGTTGGCCGACTTCTCGCCGCAGGTCAGATAGGCGCCATAGCGGCCAAGGAGCATCTTCACGGGCTCGTTCAGCTCCGGGTGGGCGCCCATTTCAAAGGGGAAGCGAAGGAGCTGCGAGGCGTCTTCGGGAGTGATCTCCGCGGCGCTCTGGCCCGGGGGCAGGGAGACGCGGCGCGGCTCCTCGCCCTCGGCGGGCTCCATCTCCAGATAGGGGCCAAAGCGGCCCTTCTTCAGGAAGATGGGGCGGCCGGTGGCGGGGTCTTCGCCCAGCGAAGCCGGTCCCTTGGCGGCGTCATCGAGCAGCGCGCGGGCGGCCTCTTCGGTGAGCTCGGCCGGGGGCATGTCTTCGGGGATCGAGGCCCGGCGGGCGCCCTCGCCTTCCCCTTCCTGCAGGAAGGGGCCGTTGCGGCCGATGCGCGCCACGATGCCTCCGCCCAGGGGGATGTGGGGGTAGGGCAGGTCGGGGCCTTTTTCGTCCACCAGCTTTTGGATGCCCAAGCCGCCCTCCTGGCCGTGATAGAACTTCTTGAGGTGCGTGACCATGTCGCGCTGGCCGTCGGCGATCTCGTCGAGCTCCTCCTCCATTTTCGCAGTGAACTGCAGGTCCACCAGCTCGGAGAAGCCGGTCTCAAGCAGCTCGGTGACGGCGAAGGCGGTGAACGTCGGCACCAGCTCCTTGCCCTTCTTGAAGATGTAGCCGCGGTCTTGGATGGTGCTGAGGATGCTGGCGTAGGTGCTTGGCCGGCCGACTCCCTCCTCCTCCAGCTTGCGCACGAGGCTAGCTTCGTTGTAGCGGGCGGGGGGCTGGGTGTGCTTTTCCAGCGCCTCCACGCGGGCGGGCTCCAGCTCCTGCTTCTCTTTGACCTGGGGCAGGATGGTTTCGCGGTCTTCGACGGCGGCCACGCCATCAGAAAGCGCCGCGAGGAATCCGGGGAAGAGGATGGTTTTGCCGCTGGCGCCAAAGGTGAGGGCGCGGCCCTGGTCGGCGACTTCGGCCTCCACTCGGGTGCGCTCGACCTTGGCCGGAGTCATCTGGCAGGCCATGGTCTGGCGCCAGATGAGGCTGTAGAGCTTGTACTGCTCTTCGTTGAGGCGGCTGCGCACCGATTCGGGGGTGCGGGTCATGTCGGTGGGGCGAATTGCCTCGTGCGCCTCTTGGGCGTTCTTGGCTTTGCTGGCGTAGGTGTTGGCTTTGGCGGGAACGGAGTCCTTGCCGTAGCGCTCGGCCGCGACCTGGCGGATCTGCTGCACAGCCCGGCCCGCAAGGGTGAGGCTGTCGGTTCGCATGTAGGTGATGAGACCGGTGCTGCCCTGGCCCAGGTCGATTCCTTCGTAGAGCTGTTGGGCGACCTGCATCGTGCGGCGGGCGGGGAAGCCCAGACGGCGGTTGGCGGCCTGCTGCAGCGTCGAGGTCATGAAGGGGGGCGGCGGGTTCTCCTTGCCCTCCTTGGCTTCGACCAGGGTGATGGTCCAGGGGCGCGCATCCAAGAGCCTCTCGGCGATGCCGGGGGCCTCGTCCCGCTTCAGCCAGTGCGAGTCGTCGGCCAGTTCGCCCTGCGCGTTGAAGTTTGCGCCGGTGGCGGCCCGCTTGTCGCCGACCCTCAACAGGGACATCTTCAGCTTTTCCGCCGCGACGGCGAGGTCGGCTTCGATGGCCCAGAATTCTGCTGAGACAAAGGCGCGGCGCTCTCGCTCGCGCAGCACCACCAGGCGGGTGGCCACGCTCTGCACGCGGCCCGCGCTGAGCTTGGGGGCCACTTTGCGCCAGAGGAGGGGGGACAGGGTGTAGCCGTAGAGGCGGTCCAGGATGCGGCGGGTCTCCTGCGCCTTCACCAGGTCCATGTCCAGCTCACGCGGGCTGGCGATGGCGTCTTGGATGGCCTCAGGGGTGATTTCGTGAAAGACGATGCGCCGCACGGGGATCGACTTTTTGGGCTTGAGCAGCTGCAGGATGTGCCAGGAAATGCTCTCGCCCTCCCGGTCTTCGTCAGTTGCGAGCAGGATTTCGGAGGCGTCTTTGGCGTGCTTGCGCAGCTCCTTCACATGGCGGTCCTTGTCCGAGCTCACCACATAGATCGGCTCAAAGTCGGCGTCCACGTTCACGCCGAGGCGCGCCCATTTCTCCTTCTTCACCGCTTCGGGAATCTGAGAGCTGCTTTCCGGCAGGTCGCGCACATGGCCAAAACTGGCGTGCACTTCGTACTTGCTGCCCAAAAACCGACCGATGGTGCGGGCTTTGGCCGGAGATTCGACGATGACCAGTGTCTTCGACATAGCGGTTTGGAGCGGGGCCCCGCCGCGTTATTGCCCATCTTTGGGCCCGGCGGCAGGCGGGACTAGGCCCTTGAAAGGGGCCCAGGCTCCCTGAGCCGCGCTTTTGCCTCCGGCGTTCGATACACTAGACACGCCGATGAGAACATTTTGGGCAGCAGTCATGGCGCTTACGGCGGTTCAAGCCGCTTGGGCCGAAGAATCCTGGCTGGGCCTCTACCTTCAGGGCGCAAAGGTGGGCTGGACCCGCACCGAGCGCCTGCCGGGCGGCGAAGAGGGCGGGCGGCGCACCATCTCGGAGACCCGCATGGAGACCCGGCTTCTTGGGCAGACCATGGTCACCACGATTCAGAGCGAATCGCAGACCAACGCCCAAGGCATGCTGCTTTCCTACACATTTCAAATGCTGAGCCAGGGGCGCGAGCTTTCGGTTTCGGCCCGCAAGTCGGGATCAGTTCTGCGGGCCACCAGCCGCGCGGGCGGCGAAGAGAGCGTGCGCGAGATTGCGATTCCGGCCGGTGTCGTCGTCATCGAAGACCCGCTGGAGGCTGTCGACTTGGCCCTCGGCAAGCCGCAGAAGGCCACCGTCTTCGACCCGCTGAGCCTGAGCCTGGTTGAGGTTGAGATCACTCCCAAACAGGGCGAGAAAGTGGATGGCCAGGACGTCCAGGTGCTGCGCATCGAAGACCCGCGCGGCCCGCTCACGGTCTACAGCCGCCCCAACGGCGACGTGATTCGCATCGACGGCCCGCTGGGGCTGCAGATGAAGCCGGAGACCAAGGAGCAGGCGCTCGACATGACCGGCGCCGGCCCCAGCGACTTGGCCGACGCCAGCAGCATTCT
>JBGSIR010000095.1:0-1602 GCA_041742415.1 Fimbriimonadaceae bacterium
GCCGCCGGCCCCGGCCAGCTCAAGCTGCTCGCCGAACTCCTGCGCCATCTCGCCTGAGGCACGCCGCCATGCTCACCTTCAACGGCAACCTCAAGGTCTACGTCGCGCTGGAGCCCTGCGACATGCGAAAGAGCTTCCACGGCCTCTCCGCCATGGTGCGCAACCACCTCGGCCTCGATCCCCTCAGCGGTGCGGCCTACCTCTTCACCAACAAGTCCCGCAACCTCATCAAGATCCTCTACTTCGACAACACCGGCTACTGGGTCGTGGCCAAGCGGCTTGAGAAGGGCCGCTTCAGCTGGCCGCAAGACATCGAGGGCGACCGCCGGAAGCTCGTCCTCAAGCCCACCGCGCTGGCCATGCTCACCGACGGCATCGACCTGCGCGACGGGCTCCAGCGGCCTTGGTACGAACTACGATAACCCTCGTAATCGCGCCTTCTCCGGGCACGGCTCCTGCTTCCCTTCCGGGCATCGAAACGCCCGAACAACGCATCGCCGCGCTCACCGTGAAAGTCGACGCCCTCCAGGCCGAACTGGACATCCAGAAGGGCCTCGTCGCCGCCCTGCTCAAGCGCCTCTACGGTGCGAAGAGCGAGAAGATGAGCCACGACCAGCTCCTCATGGAGTTCCTCAAGGACGAGGCAAAAAAGCCCGAAGCCGCCGCTGGGGCCGACGCTCCACCGGCGGCTGACGAAGATCCGGCCGCTCCGGTCAAGACGCGGGCCCGCCGGACCAACAGGCTCTCCGACTCGCTCAAAGGCCTGCCCACCGTCGTCCGCGAGATCATCCACCCCGCCGTCCTCGCCGCTCCGGACGATTACCGCTTGATCGGCGAGGAGACCAGCGAACGCCTCCACGTCTCGCCCGCCGCCTTCACGGTGGAGATCATCAAGCGCCTCACCCACGTCCTCAAGCGCGACCCCGACGCCGTCCCCGTCACCCCGCCGCTCGAACCTTGCCTCCTTCCCGGCAGCGTGCTCACTCCTTCGCTTGGAGCCTACCTTCTGACCCAGAAGTTTTGCTACCACAGCCCCTTCTACCGCGAGGAATGGAAGCTGCGCGCCGCCCACGGCATCGAACTCACGCGCAACCTGATGTGCTCGTGGCACGACCACCTCGCCGACCGCTTGCTGCCCCTTTACGGCCTGATCGCCGGCCGCATCCGCGCGAGCGACTACGTCAAGGTCGACGAAACCCCGGTCCGATGTCTGGTGCCCGGCACGGGCAAGACCGCGCCGGGCTACTTCTGGGTCTACCACCACGACGAGCACGGCGTGCTCTTCGACTGGCACAAGAGCCGCGCCAACACCTGCCTGGACAACATCCTCATCGGAAAAGAAGGGCAGCCGTCGTTCAGCGGCCGCCTCCAGAGCGACGGACTGCGCGCCTACCGCGCCTTCATCAACCGGTACCCGGAACTGGCCATCATCCCCGTCTCCTGCCTCACCCACATCGCCCGCGACTTCAAGGAAGCCCGCAAGGAGCATCCGCGCATCGCCGCGCGCATCCTCCTGCTCATCGGGCAGATCTATCAGGTCGAAAGGCGACAGGACGAGCTGGGCTCCGGACCGCTGGACCGCCAGCGCGCCCGCTGGCTCCA
>JBGSIR010000096.1:0-2754 GCA_041742415.1 Fimbriimonadaceae bacterium
GGCTGAGCGAAGTCTCGGCCCAGCGTCCCCGCGCCCTGCCCGCCAGCCAGGCCTGGCAGCCCACTTGGAAGGCTCTGAACGGCCAAGGCATGTGGCCCCAGCAGGACGGCGTGCTCACCGTGGACCGAGCCGTGGGCGACATCATCACCACCCGCGCTTTTGAAGACTGCACCATCGAGCTGGAGTGGAAAGCGCCCCGAAGCTGGGCCGAAAACCCTCAGATGCGAGGCAACAGCGGGGTGAAGGTGATGGGCCGCTATGAGGTCCAGATTCTGGCCTCGCGGCGCGGACCCGAGCCGGTGCGTTCTGATGAAGCGGGCTCGGTCTACCTTCAATCGGCGGCGGCGTTCAACCCGGGATTTGGCCCAGGGGTGTGGCAGAAGTACCGCATCGAATTCACCGCTCCGCGATGGCAGGGCCGAGAAAAGACGCAGAACGCCCGGATGCGGCTTTTCTGGAACGATCAGCTCGTCTTCAGCGACCCGGTGCCCGACAAAACCGGCGCATCATCCGCCGAGGCGCCCGGTCCGGCGCCGCTGCTGCTGCAGGCTCACGCCACCGAATCGGAGGGCGAGGTGCAGTTCCGAAACGTGCGCATCTGGGCGCCCGGGCTCAATCCTTAAGGTTGCGGAGCATGAACAGGAGGTTGGCCGGCCGCTCGGCCAGCCTCCGCGTGAAATAGGGGTACCAGGCGCCCCCGAAGGGCACATAGACCCGCACGGGCTGCCCTGCATCGCGCAGGCTGCGCTGGCGGTCGCGGCGGATGCCGAAAAGCATCTGCCATTCCCAAAGATCCTGCGGGATCTGCTTGGCGGCAAGCCAAGTGGTCATGTCGCCAATGATCGCCTCGTCGTGGGTGGCCAGAGCGACCGGCGAACCGGCCTCCAGCATCACCTTGGCTTCGCGCAGATAGGCGGCATCGGTCTCGGCTTTGTCGGCAAAAGAGATGGCGGGCGGCTCGGAATAGGCGCCCTTCACCATGCGCACGGGAACCTTTTGCGCGGCCAGGCGCTGAGCGTCCTCCTGGGTGCGATGGAGCATGGATTGGATGACCGTGCCGGTGTGTGCGTGCTCGGCGGCGGCCCGCTCGACCAGGCGAATCGTGGCGTCGGTGTAGGCGCTGGCCTCCATGTCCACCCGCACAAAGATGCCGTGCTCCTCGGCGGCCTTCAGCACGGCGGAGTAGTTGGCGTAGCACTCCTCCTCGCTCTGGTCAAGGCCAAGCGCGGTGAGCTTGATGCTGATGTACATCGCCCGCCGATGGGGGCTGGCGGCGATGCGGCGGACGATCTCAAGATACTGATCGCGCTCGTGGGCCGCTTCGGCCAGGCTCGCCACGTTCTCGCCCAAGAGGTCGAGCGCTACGCGGAATCCGTCGGCGGCGAGGGCCTCGCACACCGGAAAGGCTTCGTCCAGGCTGTTCCCAGCGACGAATCGGCTCACCATGGGGCGAAACAGCGGCGTTTTGGTGACCAGAGCCTGAATCGGTCCCCAGCCCGCCATGCCGAGCACAAGCTTTCGGAAAAACATCCTGCGACGCAGGAGTCTACTGCCTGGCGAAATCAGCCTCGGTCCCAGACCCTGAGCCGTGCCAAACTGGCCCTCCGTGGAGCGCATCCTCATTTGCCGCCAGGACAAGTTGGGCGACTATCTGCTCGCCACCGCGGTCGTCTCGGCGGTGCGCGAGGCCTTCCCTGAGGCGCACATCGGGCTCATGGTCTCGGCGGCTCACCGCGAAATGGCCGAGCTGCACCCGGCGCGGCCGGAGGTCATTGTTGTGCCGAGCAGGCTCAAAGAGAGCCAAGTGCCCCACTATGCCGGGCTGATGAGGAAGGGCAAGTGGGACGCGGTGCTGATGCTGGTTTCCAACCAAAGGGTGTGGAGCTACTGCGCGCGCCTCAGCGGCATCCCTGTCCGGGTCGGCATCACGCACCGGTGGTTCGGCCGGTTCAGCACCCACCTGCTGGACTGCTACGACATGCACGAGGTTCAGCTCGCGCTTCGCGTGGCGGGGCCCGCGCTGGGGCGGGCTCTTCGCGAGCACCCCTCATTTTTCCCCGACAGTTCGGAGATTCAGGCGAAAGCCGCAGAGGTGGTGGAGGGCCGGTCGGGCTTCATCGCCATGGCGCTGGGAACGGGTGGATCGGTGGATCCCTGGCCGATTGAGCACTGGCGGGAGCTGATTGGCCGGGTGGAGCTGCCCACGGTTCTGCTCGGTCCGCCCGACCAAGCTGATCTGGGGCAGGCCGTGGGCCAGCACGCCCATGTGGTCAACCTCATCGGCCAAACAGATCTTCTGACTCTGGGCGGCGTGATGCGGCGGGCGCGGCTCTGCGTGGCCGGAAACACGGGGCTTTCGCATGTGGCCGCCGCCTGCCAGATTCCGGTCGTGGTGCCCGAAACGGCGCTCTCCGACCGCTTTTGGGCCATGCGGTGGAAGCCGTGGATGACTGCTTCATGGCACGTCTACCGCGATGAATGGGCTCAGATGCCTTCGGTGGATGCCGTCGAAAAGATGGTGCGCCATGCCTGGCGGGCCACTGAGCCTGGGGCCGACCCCGAGATTTTGGAGCGGCAGAGAGATTGAGCCAGCGCATCTTGGTGGTAAGGCAGGACCCAATGGGAGAGGTGGTGCTGGCGTCGGCGCTGCTCAGCTCCATCCGCCGGGCCCTGCCCGACGCCGTGATCGGCTGCGCGGTGCAGGAGCAGTATTTGGACCTCCTGCGCGGCCACCCGGCGGGCATCGAGCTGCAG
>JBGSIR010000097.1:0-1968 GCA_041742415.1 Fimbriimonadaceae bacterium
GCGGCGCGGCCTTCGGGGCTCTTCCTCCACTCCTCATATCGCCGGATGGATTCGGCGGTCATGGTGTTTTCGGGGTTGAAGCCGTGCTGAATGGCGAATCGGCGGGCGTGGCGGCCGCAGATCATCACGTGCTCGGTCTCCTCCATCACCTTGCGGGCCACGCGGATGGCCGGAGCGATGCCCTGCAGCCCGCAGATGGCGCCTGCGTCCAGCGTGTCGCCGCGCATGATGCTGGCGTCCAGCTCCAGCTCGCCATCGGAATTGGGCACGCTGCCCCGGCCAATGGCGATGAGATCGGGGTCGGCCTCCGCCGCCGCCAGCCCTTCGGTGAGCCAGTCCAGCAAGTCACCGCCGTTTTGGCGGGATTCAAGAGCGGCTTTCATGGCGACTTCGCCGGGGCGAAGCCATGTGGAGAGCACGACGTCGGGCATAACGGAGAATATTGGCAAGATTCAGAAGGTGAAGCTGGGCCACGGCGGCGGAAGGCCGCTCTCTGGCGCCCTGCTCTAGGAAGTCTGCCTTTCCCGCCGGATCTCGCGCAGCGCCACCGCCGCCTTTTCGGCCAGGCTTGTGCGGGCACGGCCCGCGAAGATGTTGAGGTCCTGCGCCTCCAAGCGGTCGAGGATGCGGGAGTAGAGCACGCGGGCGATGCGGACGGGGAGGCGGCCAGGTGGAGGGATGCGCTCGACGCCGGGATCAGATTCGGCATAGAGCGCGCGGGCGCGGTCGATTTGAAAGGCGATCATCTCGCGCATTTCCGGGGTGAACCGGCGCTCCGCAATGTCTTTCTCCGAGACTTTGAACCGGTCCAGATCCTCCAGCGGCAGGTAAATGCGCCCGCGCCGCCAGTCTTCCGCCACGTCTCTTATGAAGTTGGTGAGCTGCATGGCGTTGCCTAGGCAGCAGGCGCGGCGGTGGGTGTCCTCGTCGGGCTCCAGCCCCATCACCGAGGTCATCATGAGCCCGACCGCTGCCGCGGAGCCCCGCATGTAGTCCTCCAGCTCGGCATAGTCGGCATAGCGCGCTTTGTCGAGGTCCATCTCCATGGCATCCAGGAAGAGCATCGGCTCCTGCAGGGGCATGGCCGACCCGCAGACCGTGTCGCAGAACGCCCGCATGGCGGGGGAATCGGGGCGCTGGCCCTGCACTCCGGCAAGGAGCTCCTGGCGAAAGCTGCGCAGAAGGGCGCGGGATTCGTCGGGGGTCTTGCCGCCGGGGTTGTCCACCCACTCATCGGCCTCGCGCACGAAGCCATAAACCGCGTCCACCCGGCTCCGCATGGGCTCGGGAAAGCGGCGGCTGGCGAAGTAGTAGGTGCGCCCATGCAGGCGGTGGAGGGCCCGGCAGTAGGCGTAGTCCTCGGAAGAGGCATAAGGCGCCGGCGGGCTTTGCTTCGTCTCCTCCATCTCCATGTTCCGCCTCGCCAACCGCCCTGGACCACGCCATTGTACGCGCCGAGCGGCGAGCATGTCGGCGCGGCTGCCGTAATCTAGGCGGGAAGATGGCGGAAATGGACGGCCCACGGCGCGCGGTGCATGGCGGAGGATTCTTCGCGGATCTCGGCGAGGACTTCTCGCGGCTGGACGACCGCGAGCGGGTGGTGAATGCCGACGTTCTGGACGCCTGGTACGACCCTTCGCCCCGCGTGGTGGAGGCCATTCAGAAGCATCTGCCCTGGCTCATCAAGACCAGCCCGCCCGTGCACGCCGAGGGGCTGCTGGCCTGCATCAGCGCGGCGCGGGGCATTCCTGAATCCTGCCTGGCCGTGGGAGCGGGGTCGTCGCCGCTGATTTTTTCAGGGCTCCCGATGCTGGCCGCAAAGGGCGACCCCGTGCTGGTGCTCGACCCCACCTATGGCGAATACCCCCATGTGCTGGAGACCCTGATCGGAGCCGAGGTGAGGCGCCTGCCGCTCGAGGCCGACGCCGCCTGGATGCCGGACCCCCTGGCGCTGGCCGAAGCCGCCCA
>JBGSIR010000098.1:0-3684 GCA_041742415.1 Fimbriimonadaceae bacterium
GTTGTCAGGGTGTAGCGGGCGAAGGCGCCCAGGGCCGGGGCCGTGGTGTAGAGGATGGCGATGAAAAGGATGGCGTAGAAGGCCGACAGCCTGGCCGCGCGCACGCTCGGCACGTTGTAGAAGCGGATGATGACGTGGGGCAGCCCGGCGATTTCGGGGTTGGCCAGCACCAGGATGTCGCGGTCCACAAAGACCTCGCTCTGGTTCTCGGTGAGCACGTTGCCGCCCTCGCCCAGGTTCAAAAGCCGCTCGCCCTGCGGACCCTTTTCGCCCGAAAAGACGGGCTTGTCGCCGCCTCCGGTGAAGGGCGCGCCGTCGCGGAATTGGATCTTGCCGTCGCCATTCTTGTCGGTCCAAGCCAGCAGCCCGGTGCCCTCCCAGGTCTTGAACCAGGCAGGGGCTTCGGCGTAGCTCTGCTCGTTCACAGCCTGAATCAGGTTCAGCCGGGCAAAGGCGGCCAGGGCGGGGGCGGTGGTGTAGAGGATGGCGATGAAGGCCAGGGCATACAGCGCCGACTTGCGGGCGTCGCGCACCTTGGGCACGGTGTAGAACCGCACGATGACGTGGGGCAGGCCGGCCGTGCCGACCATGAGCGCAAGCGTCATGGCCACCATGTCAACGGGCGTCTTGGTCCCCGCCGTGTATTCCGCAAAGCCGAGGTCGCGGTGGATGGCGTCGAGCGTGTCGAGCAGCCCTTCACCGCTGGCCACATTCCCGCCAAAGCCAAGCTGGGGAATGGGGTTGCCGGTGAGCTTCATCGAGATGGCCACCGCCGGAATGAGGAAGGCGACGATGAGGATGATGTACTGCGCCACCTGGGTGTAGGTGATGCCCTTCATGCCGCCAAGCACGGCATAGACCAGCACGATGGACATGCCGATGACGATGCCCCAGCCGATATCGACCTCCAGGAAGCGCGAAAAGACGACGCCGACGCCGCGCATCTGCCCGGCCACATAGGTGAAGCTGATAACGATGGCGCAGAGCACCGCCGCCTGCCGCGCCCACTGCGAATAGTAGCGGTCGCCGATGAAATCGGGCACGGTGAAGTTGCCGAACTTGCGCAGGTAGGGCGCCAGCAGCAGGGCCAGCAGAACGAAGCCGCCGGTCCAGCCCATCAGATAGACCGACCCGCCATAGCCCGCAAAGGCGATGATGCCCGCCATGCTGATGAAGCTGGCCGCGCTCATCCAGTCGGCGGCGGTGGCCATGCCGTTGGCCAGGGGCGGCACGCCTTTTCCGGCGATATAGAACTCACCGGTGGTCTTGGCGCGGCTCCAGATGGCGATGCCGATGTAGAGCGCACAGCTCAGGCCCACCATGATGAACGTCCAGGCTTGGACGCTCACTCTTCTTCGACTCCGAACTTGCGGTCGAGGCGGGCCATCTGCCACACATAGACCGCGATGAGCAGCACAAAGGTGATGATGGAGCCCTGCTGGGCAAACCAAAAGCCGAGCTGGAAGCCTCCAAGGCGAATCTGGTTGAGCGGCTCGGCAAAGATGATCCCGGCGCCGATGCTCACCAGCGCCCAAATTGTCATCAGCACGGAGACGAGCCGCAGGTTCGCCCTCCAGTAGGCTTTGGCATCATTGCCCAGCATAAGGGCGATTATGCCTGCGCCGGGCGCGTTCGATGCTTGGAAAAGTTTGGCCTCAGGGAGCCAGCCAAGCAATGACGTCGTTCGTCAGCTTGTTCATGCCCTCGCCCACGTCTCGCAGGGGCAGGTGCCGCTGGCCTTCGGGCAGGTTCTCTTTGCTGCGCGGATGCAGAGCAAACTGACCGCCTGCAATCGACCCGCGGTAGCTCTTGATCGTTTTGCCGGCCTGGACGATGTCCACCACAAACGGGCCATTGCCCAGCGATGCCATGTCGCCGACGGTGACGAAGGAGCCGTTCGGGCGCTTCAGGTTGTCGGTGCGCTTCACCCAGATCGGGCCAGACGGATACTTGTTGCTTCCTTCGGCCAGCACCTGAGCGCCCCTCTTGAAGACCGCCTTAAAGGGCGCCTCGGCGTCCGGCATCTCATCGCCAGAGGCCCAATAGTCAAATCGAACGAAGTTGTTGGCGCGGCCGTCGTTGGCCCAGCGAACCTGGGCATGGTCGGCCCAGGGGCCCGAGGTGGCCCAGCCCGTGGCGGTCTTCTTCAGAGTGAAGTCGAGCCGGCCCGCAGATTTGCCGTTGATCACAAGGTCGAGGCTGCGGGGGCCGGGCGTTGTGCCGAGCTTGACGCTCCTGACCCGGAACTGGATGGCAGACATGGTTTCGGCCCGAAAGATCTGGCCAGGCACGGTCTCGCCCAGCACCTCTTCGCCCGACCGCACGATGAGCTTGGCTTGAAAGTCCTCAGCCGGCGCAAAGGCGAGTTGGGCCTGGTTCAGCATCACCGAAGGCTCGGGGCCGCTGAGCTGAAACGAAGTGGAAAGAAGACTCCAAAGGGCGGCCGTGGGTTCGGATGCCGTGAGGACGGAAGCAGCCAACAGTGCCGCAATCATTCAAGTATTCTATCCCAAAAGGCGCCTCGCTCTATCTTTCCAACATTCGGGAATGGAGCGCTGATCGGTGGCGAAGAAGCCGCTGCACTGATTGGTGGACTCCCGCCGTGGACCTTGAGGAGATGAGCGCCACCGGTGGATGACGAGCGCCGCGGCTGATCCTCAGCGGCTCTTCTGAGTCCGCTCCCGCACAAATTTCAGCAGGTGCGGCATGCCCGGGGCCACCATGCCGCCGTGGTCCGCGCCGGGCAGCTCGATCAGCTCGGCGTCGGGGTGCCGCACCACCTTCAGCATCCGCCAAAAATAAGCCACCTCTTCATACCGGCCTAAGAGCTCCTTTTCGCGGTCGCCAGTGAGCAGAAGCATCGGCGGGGCGTCATTGCGGACGTAGCTGAGCGGGGCCATGTCGTCCACCAGGGGCTGGGTGTCGGCCATGCCCAGCTCCTTGCGCCGGGCGAAGTGGGTGATGGTGTGGCCGCTGAACGGGACGATGCCGGCGAACGAGTTTGGGTCGATGCCGTGGGGCGCAAGCCACCGCTTGTCCAGCCCGATCATCGAAGCCAGATAGCCGCCCGCGGAGTGGCCGCTGAGAATGATTCTCTCTGGGGGAACGCCGAGGTCCTTGATGATCCAAGCCACGGCCGCAGCCGCATCTTCGATGCAGACCGACGCCTTGACGCGAGGCGTGAACCGGTAGTTGGGAGCGGCCACCGCTATGCCTTGATTCTTCAGCTCATCAGGAATGCTCTTGCCGCCGCCTTCGAGCCCGCCGCCATGAAGCCAAACCACCAGGGGATAGTTCGAGACGCCCTCGGGCAGCCAGAGGTCCAGGCGGCAGCGCTCTTCAATGTAGGGGTCGCCGAGCGCAGGGCGGTAAGGAACATTCTCTCGCACTTCGCCCGGAGCGAGCAGCGCGGCGGCTAGGGCAAACATGCGCTGAGTCTAGCCCTCTTTGCGCCGGACCAGCTCGCTGATCCAGATGGGCGCGAATGGGGAAGTGCAGCCCTTGGGGGTTGGATAGTCGCGGTAGACGCCGAGCGATTCTCCGATTTGCAGCGCCCGTTCTCGATGCTCGGCGTGGTGGATGCCGATCTCGGCCAGGCACATGTTCATGGTCCATTGGGGCAGCGGGTCGGCGGCGGCCAGCTCCCGCTCGATGCGGTCCAGCAGGACGGGGAGGTCGAGGCCA